>JBCDID010000107.1:0-9520 GCA_038749355.1 Pseudomonadota bacterium
CGCGGACGAGGAGAAGTATGCGGTGATCGAGCGGTTGCAGGGGAAACTGGTCGCGATGAAGGGCGGCAACCTCGGACCACTGAGGATCGAGGATGTGGTTACCGTGAACGGTGCGCGCGTGCTGTTGGAAGGCGGGGCCTGGGCGCTGGTTCGGGCGAGTTCCAACACGCCGAATCTGGTGGTGGTCTGCGAGTCGACGACCTCGGAGGCGGAACTGCGTGCAATCTTCGAAGCGCTCGACGATGTGATCCGCACGGAACCCTCGGTTGGAGACTACGACCAGACGTTCTGACCCCGGAATGGCGTTCTGTTCAGTCCGGAACGCCTCTCTCTCCTGACCTAGACAGGATCATCGGGTGGGCCACCATGCCCACCTATGTCGCAGTCCTGTCTGCATGCAGCACAACTTTTTCCGCTTCGATTGAACCGTTTTCCGGGCTGGTCCGACCAATTCCCGAACACGGAAAGCAGTTTCAGCGAACGGAGAAACCAATGTCCCTGCAAACTCATGGAAGAATGTCCTACTTCGCTCACTTGATACGCGAGGTTTGGCGCGAGTGGGACACACCACCCGCTCAGGCAACGCCGGTCCCACAGCATGCTGCTCCCGGTGCGCCCCCGCCTGGGCTGGCTGCAACCCCGGAGGAGCGGCGGCAAACCCGATTGAACAACAAGCGGACTGATGGCCTCAAAAACGCCCTGCGGCTGGTCACGCCGTTCCTGCCACAGTTCAACTTCGCTCCGGTTGCGATGCGCTGGCAGAACCGAAACCGAGTAATCGAATGGGGCGCGTTCGAACGCGATACCTGGACGATGAAGGTGAACTCGCACTTCTGGCGCCAGGACGACTGGATTTATGGAGAATTCCTGGAGATCTGCTCGATGCTGTATCACGAAGCGCGGCATGCCGAGCAATTCTTCCGGATAGCCCAGGGCGTAGCCTGCAACCAACTCGAATTTCCAAGTCAAGGCAACGCAACACTGCAAACCCTTGCAGGAAACGCGCCTGCTGCCCAAGGTCAGGTCAACGGTGTCAGGAACCTTGTCGACAGATTTCAGGCGATGGCCCGCCAGGGGCAAAGACGCTTTACGCCTGGCACACTTGGCTCCCTACTGGGCATCCCAAACAATGTCGCCCAGGCAGCGATCAACAATGCTGGCGGGAATTTTGATGCCTATCGCCAACTCGGAGCGCCCGCCTGGTTCAACCAACGAACACCGACGCAAGAGGTCAGCCGCTGGATGCTGTTAGCGTACGGCTCGCGACGGACAACCCTCGATTACCTTCAAGATCCCATGGAGATAGACGCGTTTGCGATCGAAAGGCCCGTGAGCAACATGATTCAGGCCATGATCGGCGTTAGCGGGTATACACACGGGAACCGTAACAGGAGTGATCCTGTTTTCGCGCATCTCCCAACGAACTGATTGCGGGACCTGAGTGCGCCCATTGATCGGTGCCCCCAGCCGATCAAGAACCGGGCTATTGCGTTTCCAGGGAGAGTGTAAGTGTTGCGTACGCTCCCGTCGAACTTCTTGTCGCGTTTTTGCCAGAACATGCGACAACCAGTGCCATGACCGAGTCGCGGCCCACCACCATCACCTTCCTGCTGATAGAGCAGTTCTCGATGCTGTCGGTGACGTCTGCCATCGAACCGCTGCGTCAGGCGAACCGGTTGCTGGGGCGAGACGCCTATGAGTGGCGGCTGATCAGCCATGATGGCGCGCCGGTGGCGGCCTCGAACGCGATCACCGTCACTGTGGATGGTGCGCTGGGCGACGATGCCCGGACGGATTTTCTGTTCGTCTGCGCGGGGCTGGAAGCGGACCCGCCCTATCGCTCCCGCCTGAATGCGGGTCTTGGGAGGGCTGCCCGCGGTGAGGTGGTGCTGGGGTCGCTGTCCGCAGGCTCCCTGATCCTTGCGCGCGCGGGTCTGTTGAACGGCTACCGCTCGACGATTCACTGGGAGTTCCAGCCGGCGTTTCAGGAGGAATTCCCGGAGCTCGAGTCCTCGCCCGGGCTCTATGTGATCGATCGAGACCGTTGGACGGGATCGGGCGGGATCACGGGCATGGATATGATGCTGGGCCTGATTGAGCGCGATCACGGAGCTGGCTTGTCGCGGTCCGTCGGCAACCAGTTCCACATCGATCAGATCCGCAATGCGGCGATCCATCAGCGCCCCGGCCACCTGGCCCGGATGGAGACTTTGCCGGGGCCGTTGCAACAGGCCGTGAACGTCATGCTCGCCAATATCGAGGAGCCGCTGAGGATGGACGAGCTGGCGGAGCAGTTGGGGCTGAACCTCCGCCGCCTCGAGCGCATGTTCAAGGCCAATCTCGATGCGGCACCGGCCCAGGTCTACCGACGCCTGCGTCTCGAGAAGGCGCGGGATCTGCTTTTGCACACGAATCTGCCGACACTGGAGGTCGCCTGCTTGACGGGCTTCGCTTCCAGTTCACATTTCGCCATGGCGTATCAGCGGCAGTTCGGACAGCGCCCCTCCGAAGCGCGCCGTGAGACAAGAAATGTGGGCGCATTCGACGAGAGGGGAACCCCATGACCAAACCGCGCGTGATCTGTACGCGGAGATGGCCCGAGGCTGTGGAAGCCGTGCTGGCCGAGCGTTTCGATGTCACGCTCAACGCGAGCGACGAGCCGATGGGGCAGGCGGCGCTCGCCCGGGCATTCGACGACTACGACGCTGTTTGCCCGACCGTGACCGACAAGATCGGTGCTGATGTGCTGGCGAACCCGCAGCGGGCCAAGATGATCGGCAACTTCGGGGTCGGCTTCAACAATATCGACATCGATGCGGCAAAGGCGGCTGGGATCATTGTCACAAACACGCCCGGCGTGCTGACCGATGCGACCGCTGATATCGCGCTGACCTTGCTGTTGAACGTGGCGCGCCGCACCTATGAGGGCGAGACCATGCTGCGTGGTGGACAGTGGATGGGTTGGGGGCCGACGCAGCTCATGGGCTCCTCGCCGCAGGGCAAGGTGCTCGGTATCATCGGTATGGGTCGGATCGGCAAGGCGATGGCCCGGCGCTGTCATGCGGCGCTGGACATGAAGGTGGTGTTCTACAACCGCTCGAAGGTCGAGGACCCGGGCGTTCCGGCCGAACAGCTTGCCTCGGTCGAGGATGTGCTGGAGGTGGCGGACTTCGTCTCGCTCCACTGCCCCGGCGGCGGAGAGAACACAGGTCTGATCAACGGGGACAGGCTTGCGCGGATGAAGTCGACGGCGTTCCTGGTCAACACCGCGCGCGGCGACGTGGTGGATGAGCCTGCGCTGGTCGTGGCACTACAATCCGGGCAGATCGCCGGTGCGGGCCTCGATGTGTTCGTGAAGGAGCCCGCGATCACGCCTGCTTTGATGGACATGCCCAATGTCTGCTTGCTGCCGCATCTGGGATCGGCCACAATCGAGACCCGTGAGGCCATGGGCATGAAGGTGGTCGACAACCTGACGGCCTTCTTCGCAGGCGAGGCGCCGCCGACCCGGGTTGCCTGACCTGGTTTGTTGCGCCTGACGGCGCCCATGGGTGCATCATGGATGCACCCTACGCGCATCACGCGGTGTCCGGGGTTTGCAAGTGGGTGTGCCTGGGGGCCTGGGAGCGGTTGAACCCGCATCGGAGCCTGCTGCGGTCTGGTCAATTCCTGTGCACAAAACTGGTAATCTGACCATCCGCTGAGCAATCCTCGAAAATCTGTTGTGTGCATGGCCGGTCTGGCTTGCGTCTTCTGCCGTTCTTTTCCTAGCCCCGCGCCCAAGGGCGCAAAGCCCAGACAAAAACACAAGGGGATGACTTATGAATGGTGCGGATACCGCATGGATCATTGTGGCCACGGCCCTGGTCCTTTTCATGACACTGCCGGGACTGGCGCTCTTCTACGGAGGGCTCGTGCGGGCGCGCAACGTGCTGAGCGTGCTGATGCAGACGATCTCGATCGCCTGCCTTATGAGCGTCCTGTGGCTGGTCGCGGGCTATTCCATCGCCTTCGGGGATGGCGGCGGGCTCAACGCCTATTGGGGCGGGCTGGGCAAGATGTTCCTGTCGGGCGTCGATGCCGAGACGCTTTCGGGCACGATCCCCGAGGTGTTGTTCTTCGCGTTCCAGATGACCTTTGCCGTCATCACGCCGGCGCTGATCGTCGGCGCCTATGTGGAGCGGATCGGGTTCGGCTTCGTCATGCTGTTCTCCGCGCTCTGGATGCTGGTCTGCTACGCGCCCGTGGCCCACTGGGTCTGGGGCGGCGGCATGCTGGCCGATGGGGGCATCTTCGGCGAGACCGGCGTGCGTGACTTTGCGGGCGGCATCGTGGTGCACGAGACCGCTGGGATCGCGGCGCTCGTCATCGCGGCCATGCTGGGCGCGCGCTCTGACAAATCCAAGCCGCCGCACAATCCGGGCTACGTGATGATCGGCGCCTGCATGCTGTGGGTCGGCTGGTTCGGCTTCAACGGTGGCAGCCAGTTGGCAGCCGATGGTGGCGCTGCCATGGCGCTGACCGTCACCCACATCTCGGCCGCGACCGCGTCGCTGAGCTGGGCCCTTTGGGAGAAGATCCGCCACGGCAAGGCCTCCATGGTCGGCCTCGTGACCGGCACCATCGCGGGGCTTGCCTCCATCACGCCGGCCTCGGGCTTTGTCGGCCCGGTCGAGGCGCTGATCATCGGCGGTGTCGCAGGCGTGCTCTGCCAGGAAGCCTGCTCGGTCGTGAAAAACATGTTGAAGATCGACGACACGCTGGATGTGTTCGCGGTCCACGGCGTCGGTGGCATCTTCGGCACCGTCATGATCGCGGTCTTCGGGGCAGGGGTCATGGCGGCTCAGGTTGGTTCGCTAGTCATAGTCGGGGTCTTCACCCTAGTTGTCACGGCCGTGCTGGTGCTGGTCTGCCAGGCCATCACGCCGCTGCGCGTGGACGAAGATGCCGAGACCACGGGGCTCGATCTCGTTGCCCATGGCGAGCGGGCCTACGATCACGCTTCGTAACAAAACGGTGCATCAACGGCGGGGCAGGCCCGCCGTTTGTCGTGACGCGGCACGACGGTGGATGCACCCTACGCGGCGCGGCTGGACAGGTCGCTCGCAACCACTTAGCCAAGAGGGCGGCGCGGGTTCGGCGTCGCCCTTTCTCGTTGGCACCCATGGCATCGCGTCGTTTCTCCATCACCGTTCTCGTCCTGGCCCAGATCTCGGTCCTGTCGGTCTGGTTCTCGTCCGTCGCCGTGCTCGCGGAAATGAGGGCCGAGGCGGGCCTGACCACCACGGATCTTGCCTGGCTGACCACCTCCGTGCAGTTGGGCTTTGCCGTCGGCGCTCTGGGGTTCGCCGCACTCGGCCTTGCCGACCAGTTCGACCCGCGCCGCGTCTTTTGCCTGTCGGCCATGGTCGCGGCCCTTGCCAATCTCGGCCAGCTCTGGGTGCCGGTCGGCGGGACCGAGGCCTTGGCCTTGCGCGCACTGACCGGAGCAGCCCTTGCAGGCGTCTACCCGGTCGGCATGAAAATCGCCGTGGGCTGGTCACTGAAGAACCGGGGGCTTCTGGTAGGTGCTCTCGTGGGCGCCCTGACCGTGGGCTCTGCCAGCCCGCACCTGATTGCGCTTTTCGGCGGGGCCGATTGGCGCGTCACGATCTGGACCACCACCATCATCACCGTGCTGGGCGGCTTGGCGATGCTCTGGACCGCACTCGGCCCGCACCACGCCCGCGCGCCGGGGCTGGACGTCGGCGCGATCCGGCTGGCCTGGACCGACAGGCGCATCCGGTTCGCGATCCTCGGCTATCTCGGCCACATGTGGGAGCTCTACATCTTCTGGGCTTGGATCGGGGTGATCGCGGGGGGATCCTTTGCGCTGGCGGGCACGGCTGATCCGGGCTGGCTGGCGAAGCTCACCGCCTTCCTCGCGGTGGGCCTCGGCGGCATTGCCTGCGTGGTCTGCGGGCGCTGGGCCGACCGGTTTGGCAAGGCGGAGGTCGCCGCCTGGATCCTCGGGCTTTCCACCATCGCATCGCTCACCGCCGCGAGCCTCTACGGTGGTTCCGTCTTGGTCGTGATGGCGGCGCTGATCGTCTGGGGCGTGCTGGTGGTGCCGGACAGCCCGCTCTTCTCTGCGCTGGTGGCGGACGCGGCCCCACCGGAGCGGGCGGGCTCCCTGATGACGCTTCAGACCTCGATCGGGTTCCTGCTGACGGCCTTCACCGTCCAGGCGACCCCGTTCGTGGCCGAGGCCATCGGCTGGCCGCTGGTGCTGGGCCTGATGGGCGTGGGGCCCGCGCTGGGGGTGCTGGCAATGCGGGCGCTCATCAGGACCCGCAAACAAACTCAATGATCTTCATCTTGCTCAGAACACCTCGAGAGCCGCGGCGTTTCGGGATCACAGAAACAAAGACACATCGATTTTCGCGTGCGATCGAACCGAACAATCGATTCCATTCATCCCGATAACGCCGTTGAGCAGAACTCTCGCTTCGGGCCCGCAGGGTCGAATTCGACAGAAGCTCAGCCGGGCCTCCACTTGATCGAGCAGCCCATGGATGCGGCCTGGTCTTGCGGTCCGTGGCCGGTCTCAGCAACCAGCTTCATCGCTTCGTAAAGCTCGCGGCGCGCCCCCGGTTTCGCCCGCGCGCCGCCTTCGGCAAACCGGCCCCGGTACTGCAACCCCGATCCCGCGTCGAAGCCGAAGAAGTCCGGCGTGCACACCGCGTCATAGGCGCGTGCGACCTGCTGGCTTTCGTCATGCAGATAGGGAAACCCAAACACATGGGCCTCTGCAAAGCGGCCCATGTTCAGAAAGCTGTCCTGTGGATATGCGCGCGCGTCATTGGAGCAGATGGCCGCGACGCCAATGCCCAGATCCGCGATCGCAGCCGCCTCGCGAACAAGAGCCTCGACAATGCCGGTCACATACGGACAGTGGTTGCAGATGAACATGATCAGCGTGCCCTTGGGCCCGGTAATATCCGCCAATGCGTATCTCTTGCCATCGGTTGCGGGCAGTTCGAAGTCCGGAGCCTTCCAGCCGAAGTCGCAGATGGGCGGGTGAGCGAGTGCCATGGGAACCTCCAACAAATGGGTTTCCCCCATCCTAAGCCATGCACAAGCTCTGGACAAAGCGAGCCGTGGCGGGAACGGTGGCGAAAACAGGGGAGGACCTCATGGCGAAAACCATCGTGATCACGGGTGCGGCGGGCGGCATCGGACGGGCACTGCTGCCGATGCTGGAGGGCGAGCGGCTCTTGCTGATCGACCGGACGGAGAGTGGGGTCGCCGCGCTGGCGGCCGGGATCAGGGCAACCGCCGTCGAAGGCACGCCCCTGACCGCCGCAGAGTGCCGTGACGCACTGGATGCCATCGACGGGCAGATTGATGCCTTCGTGCATCTCGCGGGCACCTTCGAGCCCGACCCCGTGCTCGGCTTCGACCAGGACGTGCCGTCCAACTGGCGCCGGACCATGGATAACAACCTGGACAATGCCTACAACTTTGCGACTGCGCTGGAGGCCCGCTTGCCGGAGGATGGATCGGGCCGGGTCGTATTCATCTCCTCGCTCGCGTACCGGGTGGGAGCGTTCGATCATGTGGCATACTCGGCCGCGAAGGGAGGATTGGTGGGCCTGACCCGGGCTCTCGCGCGGAGGTTCGGCGGTCGCGCTACTGTCAATGCGTTGGCCCCGGGGATCATCGAGACCACCATGCCCGCCCATATCATCGCCCAGCGCGGCGACGCGGCAAAGGCCCGTGTCATCCAGCAGCGTTTTGGCCAGCCCGAGGAGGTCGCCGCACCGATCCACTTCCTCCTGTCCGACGGCGCGTCCTACATCACCGGCCAGACGCTGAATGTGGACGGGGGTACGAGCCTCGACTGACCGGAGAGCAACTCTCACGCCATCGTGACACCCGACGATCCCGCATACCCGGCATCCTGCAACAGTACAGATGTGGGAGGCACCATGGCGCGCAAGACAGGCAAATCCGGCACGCGGAAGAAGGGTTATTCGACAACGGCCCGGACGCCGGCACACAAGCCACAGAAGCTCTCACGCCGCGAGATGTTGGGCCTCGCGCGGTTCGGTGTTCTGGGCGCGGCGGTTGTTGGCGGCGGCGGGTACTACCTCGTCAGCAACATCATCGCCGATGCGGCAGAGACCGACCTGTCCAAGGTTGGCAACGGTCTGCCTACCATCGTGCAGGTGCATGATCCGGCCTGCCCGGATTGCCGTGCGCTGCAGAACTCGGCGCGGGAGGCTTTGGAGGCCTTCGAGGACACCGAACTCCAGTATCTTGTCGCCAATCTGCAAAGCGCGGAGGGGCGTCAGTTCGCCAATCGCTACGGGGCAGGGCGCGTCACCCTGCTCCTCTTCGACGCCACGGGGGAGATGCGGGACGTGGTGCAGGGCCGTACCAGTTCTCAGGTGTTGCAGGGCGTGTTCCGGCGTCTCGCGGATGCGGGCTGAAACGCCGGTAGATCAGCGCCCCCAGAAACGTTCCTTCACGATCAGATCCCGCTGACCATCAGGTGCATGTGCCAGCAGGCGCGTGCCCGCGTCCCAATGCGCGCGATCAATCATGGCCACGGCCACATTGGTCCCGAAGTCCGGCGACCATGCGGCCGAGGAGACCTTTCCGGCGGGGGTGCCGTCCGGTGTCGTGACATCCCATAGCTCATGCACCAGCGGGACCTTGTCGCCAGAGATCTCGACCGGGCGGATCTGGCGCATCGGCTGTTCCGCCGCTTTCAGCGTATCCCAGGCGAGGCAGTCATTGCGGGCGTCCATGTCGCAGAACCGCCCGAGCCCGGCCTCGAACGGCGTGTGGTCCGGCGTCATGTCGTTGCCATAGGAAAGCAGCCCACCCTCGATCCGTTCGATCAGATTGGGGCAGCCTGCGCGCACGTCCATGTCGCGACCTACCTCCATAAGCTGATCCCAGATCGGGCCCATGTTCTCAGAGCCCTCGACGTGCAGTTCGTAGCCGCCCTGTTTCGACCATCCGGCGCGTGCCAGGATCATTGGCGTGCCGTTCACATTCACCCGAGCATGGCGGAAGAAGCGGATATCCCAGACGCCCTTGCCGAACACGCGTTCGGCGAGCCAGTCCGCCAGCGGCCCCTGGATCGCCATCGTCCAGACGTCGGGCTCGCTGAGGGTGACGTTCAGGCCAAGCCCGCCTGCCAGCCCCTTCAGGAACATCAGCACGTCTCCGTCTGCCTGGCAGATCCAGAAGCGTCCTTCCGAGACCTTCACCAGCAGAGGGTCGTTGATCATTCGCCCCTGGGCGTCGACCATGGGAATGTAGAAGCACTGGTCGTCCTGCATCGGTGCGAGGTTGCGCGGGGTGGTCATCTGGATCAGTCGAACGGCGTCCGGCCCCGAGACTTCGACGATCCGCTGACCACCCACATCCCAGACCTGCACTGCGCGCTTTAGGTGGGCGTAGTCCTCCTCCAGCGAGGCGAACCACTGGCCGATCACGTTGCGATTGTAGACCGACCATGCCCGCG
>JBCDID010000108.1:0-9479 GCA_038749355.1 Pseudomonadota bacterium
GAGCGATTGGCGGTCCATCTCTGCGCCTAAGAAAGACAGGTTTCGAACGATCGGCACGCGCGGGACCCGGGTCATCTGGCGCGGAATGCGCCGGAGACCGACAGGCCGCAGGTTGGTGATCAGTTACCGGTTTGCGCCTGCGTACCGGCCCGACGCCCGACCTTCTGCAGCGAGTCCGAGAGGTCCTTCAGCCGTTCGACAGCCTCCCGGATGCCCAGCGCATAGTCACTGCCCACATGGTCGCGCTGGGTGGAGAGGTGCCGCTCCAGCAACCCACCGTAATCCGAGATGGCATTGGCCGGCTGGGATATCTCATGGCTGGTTGTTACCAGCGCATCGCGCATGGTCTCGACCGCGCGCGCAAGGGCCCGCTCAACCAGCACCTGCTCATCGATAGTGAGCAGGCTGACCAACATTTCACCGTCGGACGTCATATGGTGCAAGCGGCAAAGCTGAACCCAAACCACGTGACCATCGTTATGGCTCATTCGGAACTCGGCGACCGTGGGTTGTGAAGGCGCGCTCTCCGGTCGCAGCGCATCGAGCACCTGGGAGAGGGCGTCCTTGTCCACCCGATCCAGCAGGAAACCATCCGTTTGCCAGTCGCTTTCGCTGGCGCCGAGCAGGTCGTCGGGCGCGCCCACAAGCGAGTTGATACGGAGCGTGTCGGGATTCATGCGCAGCCACACCAAGCCTCGAGCCGGGCGCACCTCAGGCGCACGGTCCACATCTGAAACATCGCTTGGTCGGGGTATCATGCCCTCTCACGCATCCACGCAAAATATCCACACGCCGGTGTGCCGGCGGCTCGCCACTCTATCTTAACGTGTCTTAACACTAAGTCCAATCTTGGACGCGACCGCCCTGCAGGTGCCGACCACAAAGCTGGCGCGGCGAGCCGTTTCACGGTATCGATGGGTCAGCGGATAGAAGCCCGAGGACACAACGCCATGCCCCATGACATCCAGCTCACGAACGCCCAGACACGCGACATCGAATCGCTGCTGCACCCCTACACCAATGCCGAGACGCACCGGAAGGTGGGCGCCCACCTGATCGAGCGCGGCGAGGGGGTCTATGTCTATGACGAGCAGGGCAACCGTTTCATCGAGGGGATGGCAGGGCTCTGGTGTGCGGGGCTCGGCTTCGGCGATGCCGAGCTGATCGATGCCGCCAAGGCGCAGTTGGACCGCCTGCCCTACTATCACCTCTTCGGCGGGCGCACCCATGAACCTGCCATCGAGCTGGCCGAGAAGATCAAGGACATGTACCCCGTGCCCATGAGCCGGGTGTTCTACTGCTCCTCCGGCTCAGAGGCGAACGACACCCAGGTCAAACTGATCTGGTACGCCAACAACTCGCGCGGCAAGCCCGAGAAGAAGAAGATCATCGCGCGGCGCAAGGGCTATCACGGGGTCACGCTGGTCGCCGCATCCATGACGGGTCTGCCAGTGAACCACGGGTCGTTCGACCTGCCCTTCGATTTCGTCAAGCACACGACCACGCCGCACTATTGGCGTGAAGGGCGCGATGGCGAGACCGAGGAGGAGTTCTCCAAACGTCTGGCTCAGGATCTCGAGGACCTGATCCTCGCCGAGGGTCCCGATACGGTGGCCGCCTTCATCGCCGAGCCCGTCATGGGTGCGGGCGGCGTGATCGTCCCGCCCAAGGGCTATTTCGAAGCCATCGGCGAGGTGCTGGCCAAGTACGATGTGTTCTGTGTGGCCGACGAGGTCATCAACGGGTTCGGCCGCACCGGCAACTGGTTCGGGACCGAAACCTACAACGTGCCCGCGACCTCCGTCTCCATGGCCAAGCAGTTGACCGCAGCCTATGCGCCTTTGTCGGCGGTAGCGATCAATGGCGAGATGGCCGACGCGATCGAGGCGGAGTCGGCCCGCCAGCCCGTATTGGGCCATGGATACACCTATGGCGGGCACCCGCTCGGCTGTGCCGTGGGGTGCGCGACCCTCGATATCTACAAGAAGCGCGACATCCTGAGCCATGTGCGCAAGGTGGCCCCGCGCTTTGGCGAGCACCTGAAGCGCTTGGAGGAGCATCCACTGGTGGGCGAGGCCCGCGTGTCGGGGCTCATGGGCGGGCTGGAACTTTCGCCAGATCCGAAGTCTGCCGCAATGTTCAAGACGC
This sequence comes from Pseudomonadota bacterium, assembly GCA_038749355.1. Classification (GTDB taxonomy): domain Bacteria; phylum Pseudomonadota; class Alphaproteobacteria; order Rhodobacterales; family Rhodobacteraceae; genus Thermohalobaculum. Next base: position 2,149 of record JBCDID010000108.1, read on the forward strand.
CAGGAAAGGTCGGGCCGGCTCTGGCGAGCGAACTGCTGAAGCACGGTGTCATCCAACGCGCCATTGGCGACACGTTGGCTTTCTGCCCGCCGATGATCATCACCGAGGATGAGATCGACGCCATGTTCGAGCCGATGGAAAAGGCGCTGGACGCCACCCATCACTGGGCCAAGGCGGAAGGTCACCTCGGGTGAAGCCGTTCGCGGCGGCGGCCCTTGCCGCAGTCGTCCTGACATCTGCCTGCGTGCTCAGGCCGGAGGGGCCACCCTTCCCGCCGGGCGCGCAGTCGCATGGGCCATACCTTGATCGCTCGTTCGAGGGCTATGTGGTCCGGGCCGCCTATGTGGCGGACATCTCGGTGATCACGGTGCAGGACGCCTCGAGCGCACCGGAGACGACGGTTGAACAATACGCGGAAGCCCGCGTTGCGCTGACAGATGGCACCGTGGTCGGCGCAGGCGAGCCTTTTGGCCTGGGCCCGCTGCCCCCCATCACGCTGGAAGCGACACGGTTCGAGGAAACTGCGCTGAGAGCCGCAGAGACCCCCGGCTGGTGCCCGTTCGGGACAAGGTTCAGCTATCTCGAGGCCGTTGAGACACCGATTGAGCACCCGTTCAAGATTCGAGGCAGCTTTCACGGCGGTGTCGACGCGTTCGTCTTCGCCGGACAGTGCCGCCCAACCGGCTAACACGCACCGGCAACGCCGCACCCCGAGCCGCTACCCGCGACTCTTGTAGCAGACGCTACTGCGCGGCCCGGCCAGATGCGGGAGAATCGCTCCATCAAGGATTTAATGGTGGAGGACCTCATGAAGACTGCGATTTTCAGTGCAGCTGCGGGAGCAGCACTCTTGCTGGCAGCGACATCCTCGGCTGAGGCAGGGGCGGTCGTCGTGAACGGCAAGGTCCTGGATTTTCAGGAACGCATGATGCTGGCGCGGTACTCTTGCGGACCGATCCCGGCTGGCAGCTATTGGCTGAACATGAACACCGGCTATTGGGGTTATGCTGGGTCTTCGCGGTCCCAGGGACATATCAAGGATCGCTGCCAGGGCGGTCAGGCGCGCCAGTCGCTGAGCCAACGCGGGCTGCTCTGGCGTCCGGGCGAGCTTGTCACAGACTGAGACAGGCCACACATCGGACGCAAATCCCTTGCCTCGGGCGAGATTTGGGATAAGCGTCCGGCCATGCTCATCTACAAGATACTGACCTCCGAACAATGGGCCGATCTGCAGGCGCGCGGCGAGACCGAGGGCGCGCCCGTGGACGTGGCCGACGGGTTCATCCACTTCTCGACGGCTGTTCAGGCCGCGGAGACCGCCGCCAAGCACTTTGCCGGGCAAGCGGGGCTGTGGCTGGTGGCCTATGACGCCGACGCGCTGGGAAAGACCTTGAAGTGGGAGCCCTCGCGCGGAGGGGCATTGTTCCCGCATCTTTATGGGCCGCTCCGCCAAGCGGACGCACTGTGGGCGAAGGAACTGCCCTTGGGCACGGATGGCCACATCTTCCCGGATGATCTCTCATGATAAGGGTGCATCAACGGCGGCAAGCCGCCGAAGGATGCACCCTACGCGGTGCCCGCTGACATGGAGCGGTTGGGACTGGCCCTGTTGCGCCGGCTGGATCCGGAGCAAGCGCATGGGATCGCTCTGAAGTTCCTGAAGGCCGGGTTGGCCGGGGGAGCTGGACCTGTGTCGTCGCCACTTCTTGCGACGACGGTTGCGGGCCTGGAATTGCCCAATCCGGTGGGCGTCGCGGCAGGGTTCGACAAGAACGCCGAGGCTGTGGCGGCCACGCTGCGCACCGGCTTCGGGTTCTGCGAGATCGGTGCTGTGACCCCGCGCCCTCAGGCTGGAAACCCAAAGCCGCGCCTCTTTCGTCTGACCGAGGACCGCGCCGCGATCAACCGCTTCGGCTTCAACAACGAAGGTGCCGAGGTGGTATCTGCCCGCTTCGCCGCTGCGCGGCCCAAGGGCGTCGTGGGGATCAATCTGGGTGCCAATAAAGACAGCGAAGACAAGGCGGCGGACTACGTCACCGTGCTTCGGGCCTTCCATGCGCATGTGGATTTCGCAACCGTCAACGTCTCTTCCCCCAACACGGAGAAGCTGCGCGACCTTCAGGGGCGCGCGGCGCTGGATGCCCTACTGGGTAGAGTGCTGGAAGCGCGGGACGAGCTTGGCCCGCTGCCAGTCTTCCTGAAGATCGCACCGGACCTCGATGCAGGGGAGATCGACGACGTCGCGGAGGTCTGCCTCGCCCGCGGGATTACAGGCATTATCGCCTCCAATACGACGATCTCTCGCGAATTCGTACGTTCTCCGCACGGATCAGAGGCGGGTGGCTTGTCCGGTGCGCCACTGTTCGAACGCTCGACCGAGGTGCTCCGCGCTCTCTATCGCAAGACCGAAGGGCAGCTTCCGCTGATCGGTGTCGGGGGGATCTCGACGCCGGAGCAGGCCTACGCGAAGATCCGTGCGGGGGCATCTGCCGTGCAGCTTTATACGGCGATGGTCTACGAAGGTGTTTCGCTGGGCGGGCGCATCGCGCGAGGTCTGGATGACCTTCTGGCGCGCGACGGGCTCGCCAATGTCGTGGACGCAGTGGGACTGGACGCCTGATGCTGGCGTTCGCTGGCGCCATCTTCCTGATGCTGATCTCGCCTGGGCCGGGGGTGCTCACAACAGCCGGGATCGGGTCCGGGTTTGGTTGGGGGCCGGGGCTCAGGTTCTTGATCGGGCTCTTCATCGGAACGAACGCTGTCGCAGTCCTTGTTGTCTCGGGCCTGATCACGCTGGTCCCGCGCGAGGTGGAGATCGCGCTGCTGATCGCAAGCTGTCTCTACTTCGCCTACCTCGCGCTGAAGATTGCCTTTGCGGGTGCCAAGGTCGGCTTCATGGCAGCGGACAGCGCGCCCAGCATGTGGAACGGGATCACGCTGCAGTTCATCAATCCCAAGGCCTACGCGGTGAACACGCTTCTGTTCACGGGTTGGCACTTCTGGGGCGGGGGGCTCGACGAGATCCTGGTCAAGTTCCTGATCATCAATGTCGTATGGATCCCCGTGCACCTGATCTGGCTGGGCGCAGGCGTGCGGATCCGACAACTGGATCTCCCGGCACGAACGCAACGCACGATCAACATCCTGATGGCGCTGGCGCTGATGGGTGTGGTGCTGATGGCGGCCTACGCGACGCTCTGACGGTTCCGGCCTCTGGGTCAGGCGAAGGCGTAGCTGCGGGCCTGCCAGGGTGATTCCGGCAAGATGAAGGGGTTGGCAAGCGCGTGTCGCTCGGGCACCCTGCCAGGTGGGGCAAGGGAGCGTTGGATGCAGCGATACATCTCGGCCATTGCGGTGGCTGCACTTTTGCAGGCTTGTGCAGCACCCGAACAGCCGGTTCCACAGAAGCCCTCCGTGCGCATCGAGAACCGCGCCCTGAGCGTCGCGGGCCCGTCGCGGGAAGCGTCGGATCAGGCTTGCCGGTCTGAGGCGGACGGGTTCGATACGGCACTCTCCCGCAGAAGTGCGGCGGACACAATCATGGATGCCTTTGATGCGGTGGCGCTGTGCCGGAGGACTGAAGCCCTTCGTCTGGCCGCGCAACTAACCAACAAAGCACAGGCAGGCGCCGCACTGATCGGCCTGCGCGGTGCCATGCGCCGGGATGTTGACCGGCTGCGCAGAGCCATGGCCGGTCGCCGCGACGCGAACGCTCTGGGCGCGCGTATCGCCCGGGCTCAATCCCTCCAGACCATCCAGATTGTGAACGACAGCTGACCCAGCGTCACCCTTCTCCGCCCTGAAAAAACCCGCTACGACCAAGACAAAGACAGAACAGGGGAGAGAGAAATGCCTTTTGATCGCATTGTGTATTTTGGCGACAGCCTTACGGACTCGGACGAGTTCTTCAATCTTGCCAGCGCGCTTACCGTGTTTCCGTTGCCATCTGCGCTGTTCGGTTATGCCGGGCAGTTCTCGAACGGAGATGTCTACGCGGATATCGCACCGACGATCCTCGGCATCGGCGCGGACGAGAGCGTGAACTACGCCGTGGGCGGCGCGCGGGCAGTGGGCAACAATCCGCTGGGCCTGTTTCTGGCGAACTCACCGCTGGCCGTGCCAAACCCCGACCCGGATCTGGTGGCCTTCGACAGCAATCTGACCGCGCAGGTCGACCGGTTCCTTGAGGATGCGCCGGGTTTGGGGGATCTGTCCGGTTCGGCTGTGTCGATCTTCATCGGTCTCAACGATCTGAACGGGCTGGCGAACAGCGTGGACCCGGCAAACTTCGATTTCGCCGCGTTCGCGGTTGAGGCGCAGCAGCTCGCCGCAGACATCGTCGCGTCCACGTTCAGCGCAGCGCAGCGCGCCGTGGAGGCCGGTGTCGGAACCGTGATCCTGCACACGCTGCCAAGCTCGGACTTCTTCCCGCTGGGCCAGGGCATTCCACCCCAGATCGCCGTCTTCGGGAACCAGTTGGTGGACGGCATCAACGCAGCACTCGTGCAAGGCGCAGCCGGGCTTGAGCAGTTGGGCGTGAACGCCATCGTGGTCGACTTCGCCGCTCTGTCAGAAGAGATCCAGGCGAACGGCAGCGGCTACGGCTTCCTGAACACCACGAATTCGCTCTTCATCGGAACGGGTGCGGATCCTCAGTTCGTGGACCCGGACGGCGACGGGCCGCTGCCCGCGCTACCCGTCTTCGACACCAACCCGGCCGTTGCAGACCTGGATGCCGACCAGTTCGCCTTCTACGATCTGTTGCACCCTACGACAGCGCTGCACGGCATTCTGGGTGCCTTCCAGGCGGCGACCATCGAGGGCGACAACATCGAGTTCCTGGGCGATGGCAACAACTTCAGCCGGGGCACCATCGGAAACGAACTGATTTTCGCGCAGGGCGGAAACGACCGGGCGATCGGCGGTGCGGGCGCAGACGTGATCTTCGGCGGCGACGGGCGCGACTATCTGCGCGGCGGTAGCCAGAACGATATCCTCGGCGGCGGTGACGGCAATGACTTCCTGCTTGGCGATTTCGGGTCGGACGTGTTGGCGGGCAATGACGGGAACGACTTCCTGTCGGGCGGCGGTGGCGCGGATGCGATCATCGACGGGCTTGGCTCGGACCGCGGCTTTGGCGGCGTTGGCGACGACTTGTTCTTCTACGCCGAGGCCGATCTGATCGGTGGCACGACCGGCACAGACCGGGACTCCTATCGGGGCGGCACGGGCGAGGACACTTTGTTCCTGGTGGTCGAGGAGGAGAACCGTGCCTCGGTCGAGGCCGAGATCGCCCGGGGCGGCAGCGCGATCAACTTCAAGAACTTCACCTCCATCGGGCTCATCACCACGGGGATCGAGAACTTCGTACTGCTCGACAGCCGGGCGGAGTTTGACGAGATCATTGTCGGCGACATCCACGCAGCCCCCATCGAGGACTTGGCCGATGTCGACGGCGGACCGGTCTTCGCCAACGATGAGATTGTGCCCCTCGGCCTGCAAGCCGTCCTGGACGAGGCCGAGTTCTGGAACCTGATCTGATCCGGCCGCGCCGCCGGACTTGACCCGGTCGCGGCATTGCGCAACTGAGTGAGCCTGGGGGAGACCTCGGGCTCATGTCATTTCGGGAGGCCGCCATGCAAACGATCGCAACCGTCGAGGAACTGGAGGCGATCTACGGGGATCCTGTCTCTCTGGCCGTCGACAAGGTCGCGCTGCGCATGACGCCCATGTACCGCCGCTGGATCGAGGCTTCGCGGTTTCTTGTGCTCGTCACGGTGGGGCCAGAGGGCACGGATGGCACACCGCGCGGAGATGATGGCCCCGTGGTGCGTATCATTGATGACCGCACCGTTTGGCTGCCCGACTGGCGCGGCAACAACCGTATCGACAGCCTGCGCAATATCGTGCGCGACCCGCGCGTAAGCCTCATGTTCATGGTCCCCGGCTGCAACAATGTGGTGCGGATAAACGGAAAGGCCGTCCTGTCCGCCGACCCCGAGATCACGGGCACGTTCGAACAGAACGGCAAGCACCCGCGTTCGGTGATGATCTTCACGCTGGACGAGATGTACTTCCAGTGCGCCAAGGCGCTCATGCGCTCTGGCCTCTGGGTGCGCGGAGACGAGAGTGCTGCCGTCCCTACGGCGGGCGATTTCCTGACCGAGTACCGCGAGAACTTCGGGAAGAAAGAGGCCAAGGAATACGACGATGGCTACCCGGTCTATGCGGCCGAACGCATGTGGTAGCGCGCGGGCGCACCATTTCTGAACACATCCGCCCCGCCACAGTTTCGCCCTGATCCTCTGGCGATTTGCGACCCGTGAGGCGGGTAAGCGAGTGGTGGGAGCGGTGTGCAGATGATCCAGGTGATCGCAAGCCTGACGACGAATCCGGATGAACCGGAAGCATTGAAAAAGTACTTCGAGATCGCCTTGCCCCTCGTGGCGAGCGTGGGCGCACGGGTAAGCCAAAGGATCACCATGGGCGACCCCGTCATTGGCGAGCAAGCTTCGGAGATGATCCTGGTGGTCGACTATCCGAGCTATCAGGCCATTGACGACGTGTTCCAGAGCGCGGCGTACCGGTCGATCATCGAGGCCCGGGACAAGGCGTTCCTGAAGTACAATATCTGCATCGTGGACGATAACGAACTCGTCCCCTGCTAGAGGACTGTTTTGCGGCGGGAAAGCCGCTGGCACTTCGCACCTAAGCCAAACAAACGGTACGCACGCAGAAGTATTCGTAGGGCTGCAAATCTTGCAGTGGCGACGATTGCTTGACGACACCTGACATTGATTTTTCAATGCTGCTGCCTTAGACGCTCTGGCAAACTCAGGGCAGGATCATGTTCTTCATCAGCAACTGAACTTTCAAACCGACTTAATCGACAGAGCCGCGCGCGGCTCTCGGAGAGGTATTTGAAATTCAGGAAGACATCATGCTGCACACTCCATGGAAGAAGAGCCGTACATTCGGCGACAACTACGGCGGTTCATATGGCCACCGTGATGAAGACAACATCCGAGTTCGTTTGCACAATCTCCGCGAGCCCGGGGAATTCGACGTAGTTCCATCGGTACGCGTGGATAATCCATCCAGAGACTGGTTCCATCCACTGAGTGCGGAACACGGTCGGTATGCGCTCAATGCACTGCCGCCAGAAGATCATGGTGACGTGACACATGTCTGGTTGCGCCGTGGCTGCAGCCCGTTTCCCGGACATAGATACTCCGTCTCAAACGCAATCTGGGGACGCGGGGTGTCTCTCGTCACGCTTTACCCGACGCGGCGGACTTTGATCCGCTCTCATGGCAAACGGAAACCGTCCC
>JBCDID010000109.1:0-9434 GCA_038749355.1 Pseudomonadota bacterium
ATGGGAAGCACCGCGCCGCCCGGATAGCCGAATACGACTTCGACGCCCTGATCCTTCAGGGCCTGGACGACGATCTCTGCCCCGCTCATACGGGTCTTGGTGCTACCGGACATGACTGTCTCCCTCTGTTTCCGGTCCCCCTCAGCCCAGTATGGGCATCAGGCATAAAAAAAGCCCCTCTCGAGGGGCCCATGCGCGCTACCAGTACGATGGTGTTCAGCCCATCGCACCCCAGCGCGCAGCGATTACGAGTACCTGACGCACATGCGCCTCCTTCGTTTCGTGGAAGAGGGGTTACCCGCAACGATCTTGCGCGTCAAGTATCGATCTGGGTCAGGCGGGAGAAGGCATCGGGCTCGGAGGGGTCCAGCTTGGTCCAGGCGCTCATCTGGTTGCGGATCCAGGTGGACTGGCGTTTGGCGTAGCGGCGGGTCTCCATCTTGGCGGCATCCGATGCGTCTTCCAGTGTCATGTCGCCCCGCAGATGGGCCATGAGTTCCGGGGCGCCAACCGCCTTTAGGCTCGGCGCTGCGGTCGGCAGCTCCATGGCAATGACCGCACGGGCCTCCTCCAGCGCGCCATCTGCCAGCATCTGGTCGAACCGCGCCTCGCACCGGGCGTAGAGCCAGTCACGCGGTGGAACGAGTGCGAACGTTTCGCAATTCTCCACGCGGAGCAATGGCGGCGGAGTTCGAGCCTGCCATTCCGCGAGCCCCGTGCCGGATGCCTCCAGCACCTCCCACGCTCGGAGCACCCGGCGTGGATTCTCGAGGTCGATCTTCGCGGCTGTTTCTGCGTCGCGCTCTGCAAAGGTACTGGCAAACGCTTCGCGGCCCAATCTCTTGAGTTCCGCTTCGCCAGCGGCCCGCACTTCGGGCGGAACAGGTGGGATCGGTGCGAGCCCTTCCGAGAGTGCTTTGAAGTAGAGCCCGGTGCCGCCGGCGATGATGGGGCGCAGACCGTCACGGGTGCATTCGGTCAGCACTTTTTCGACATCGCGCAGCCAATGCCCTGTGGAGTAGTCGGCATCCATGGCCACGCGGCCATAAAGGTAATGCGGCGCGCGGGCTTCCTCCTCCGCTGACGGACGCGCCGAGAGCACGCGCCAGCCCGAGTATATCTGCTGGCTGTCAGCATTGATGATCGCACCGCCGGTGGCCTCCGCAATCTGGAGCGCCAATGCTGACTTTCCCGAGGCTGTCGGACCCGCGATGAGAACGGGCTTTGCGCTCACATCTTCACACTCATGCCGGCATCGAGCACCAGCGTGTGCCCATTGATGTAGGAGGCCGCATCGGAGCAGAGGAACACGGCAGCCCCCGCGATCTCATGTGGCTCGGCCCAACGCTGGTAGGGTGAGCGCACGTCCAGGAAAGCCTTCACATCCCGGTTCTCCACCCAGTCGGCATTGGCCTCTGTCGCGAAGAAACCGGGTGCGATGGCATTGACCCGCACGCCACGCCCACCGAACTCGACCGCGTGGGATCGGGTCATGGCGTCGAGCGCGCCCTTGGCGAGCGTGTAGCCCGCGTCGGCGGCACCGGCGAGCGGGCCAGCGATGGAGGTGACATTGACAATCGCGCCCTTGCCCTTGTCGAGCATCCCCGGAACGACCTGCTGGGTCAGCCGGAAGGCGGCGAGGGTGTTGACGTCAAGCAGTTGTTGAACGGTGGTGAGGTCAAGCGACAGGGTCTCGCTGCGTGCCCGCATGGTCGCGTTGTTGATCAGGATGTCGAGTTCCGGCCCGCCCGCGAACCACTTCCGCACCGCCTTGTCATCGGTGACGTCAAACGGCGCCGCATGGGCGGAAAACCCCGCCGCGCGGATTGCCTCGACGGCCTTTTCCAGCGGTTCCGGCGAGTGGCCAACCAGCCAGACCTCCGCTCCGGCCGAAGCCAGCCCCTCCGCCATGGAGCGCCCCAAGCCTCTCCCTGCACCGGTCACGAGCGCCCTGCGCCCGGCAAGCGAGAAATTTGGTTGTGCGATCGACATATGGCCGGGATAGCAGATCCCGCGCCCACGCTCCAAGCCCTGCCAGAGCGGCTTTGAGTATGGGTGGTTGACGCTAGGTCATCTTTGCCGTTGCACTCTCCGCGCTTTTCACCCATAGCACCAAGGCATGTGCTGCACCGGCCCCTCTGGCGCAGGTGTCAACTCTGATCGGCGGATGCATGCGAGTGCATTCGTTCCCCTGAACCCGAACGCCCCTTTTGGCAGCGATGCGCGAGGAACGATGTCAGCCGATCCTCCCGCCCGCGCCGTCGGAGCTACGCCCCTGGACCCGCTTGTGGTCCGAATCTTCAAGCGCAGTCTTCTGGTCGTGCTGGGTCCGGTCTACTTCTTGTGGATTGCGTTCGTGCCACTTGTCTGCTCGGGGCGTCGGGGATTTCGTGGATGGTATTGGCGCCGGGTGAAGCGGGCTTGCAGTCATCTTCTGGGCTTGTTGAGCATCCGGGTCGATATGGCTGAGGCGAGCCGCCAGGCACTGGCGGCGGATACCGACAGCGTGATCGTCATCAACCACCGCAGTCATCTGGACGGATTCACGCTGATGGACACAGTGCCGGATGACAAGTGGTTCACCTTTGCCGCCAAGAAGGAACTGTGCGATGCGGTCTTGCTGCGAACGGGTTTCCGAGCGGCCGGGCTTGTGGAGATCGACCGCACCAGTGGCAAGGCGGCGCTGGAGGTGTTGAGCGAGGCGGTGCGCACCATGCCTGCCCGCCGTTCAGTCGTGTTGTTTCCGGAGGGCACCCGGGCGCGGACCGCGTCGCTGGGCGAGTTCAAGGCAGGTGCCGTGATCGTGGCGCGCGAGACGGGGCGTAGCATCCGGCCCATCGTGATCCTCGGTTCCGATGATTTGTTGCCGCGCGGGCGTTTCGCGCCGCGGAGCGGCGTGATCCGGGTGGAGGTCTTGCCGCCCTTCATCTGCGATCCCGAAGTCTCGGTAGACGAGGACGTGGCGCGGTTGCATGCCGCCATGAAGGCCGTGTTCGACGCGGGATAGGCGAGGGCGTTGGACTGTGCGCCTGACTGTGAGGGAAGTGTCTCGCGTGGCACTATGCATGCGGAGGGTTGGCAGGCGTCCATAGAGTGGCCAAATAGTCGAGGTTTTGCCCGTTCCGGGCCACGCGGGGCGCTGCCCCGCACCCCGAGGTACTTTCGGCAGGATGAAGTGGTTGGGCGCGATGATGGTGAACGGACATGTGATCTTGCTCGACGGGTCCATCGGGGTCGGGAAGACGACTCTTGGGCGGCTGCTGGCAACCCGTTTTGATGGCACGTTTCTCGACGGTGACGAGTTCGGGACCCCAGGCAAACCCTGGTTCGCGTCCAGCCTGTCGACATGCCGCCAGATCAGAGACGCAAGTCTGGACGCTCTGGCGCGAACGTGGATCGTTTTCGTGGCGCGCCCGGTGCGATGCTGGGAGTGGGTGTTCTTCACGCGGCACTTCGAGCGGCGCGGGATCGGATGTGCGCTGGTTGGGTTGCAGGCTATGCCCGAGGCGATCAATGCGCCCTCGCGTGGACGCAGGTTCTCGGAACGTGAGCTTGCCCGCATTCTGGAGATGATTGCCCAAGGGTACGGCGCGCGATCATACAGCGACGCGGTTGTGCGAACGGATCAGGCTGATCTGGACGCCACTGTTGAACGGGTGAGCGCCTCCTTGCGCGCGATTGGGATTTCGGAGAGTAATCTCACGGGTCACCCGGGGTTGACCATGGGGCAAGAGAACTCGGACAGACGACGGCAGCTCAGACGGTTCATGGATGCGGCGTGCCGGCGACTTGGCTTCTGTCTTCCGGAAGACGCCCGAGAACGGCTGATGAATGGGCCTCGCCTGAATCCCAGAGACTTCCTTGAAGCACTCATCAAGGCGGAAGGCATCGATCCCATCTATCTGGAGCGCTACGAACTCTACAAGCCATTGCTGGAGATCTATCGCAGGTTCCTTCCCGAGGATTGAGGGCGGGGCTTGCATTCCGTGGTCGCCCCCCGTATACGCGCGCCACTTAATCCACAGGCGGGGATTCGGGCGCGTCGGGGAGACATCCCGGCAAGTCCACCGGTTGGAGCGGCAGCTTCTTCCCCCGCCGAGGCGAAACCGGAAAGGAAAACGCAGATGGCTCTGCCTGAATTCTCTTTGCGCCAGCTCCTGGAAGCGGGCGTGCACTTCGGTCACCAGACCCACCGCTGGAACCCCAAGATGGGCGGGTTTATCTATGGCTCGCGCAACGGGATCCACATCATGGACCTCACCCAGACGGTGCCGCTGCTGGACGCGGCGCTGAACGCCATGCGCGAGTGTGTGGCCAAGGGTGGCCGGATCCTGTTCGTCGGCACCAAGCGCCAAGCGCAGGCGGCGATCAAGGACGCGGCCGAGCGCTCGGCCCAGCACTTCATGAACCACCGCTGGCTTGGCGGTACGCTGACCAACTGGAAGACCGTGTCGAACTCGATCAACCGTCTGCGGGAGCTCGACGAACTGATGGCGGGTGGCGAGGCTCAGGGCTTCACCAAGAAGGAGCGCCTGAACCTCGAGCGGGAGCGCGGCAAGCTGCAGGCGTCCCTCGGCGGGATCCGCGACATGGGTGGCGTGCCGGACATGCTGTTCATCATCGACACCAACAAGGAAGACCTGGCGATCGCAGAAGCGCGCAAGCTGGGTATCCCGGTAGTGGCGATCCTGGACACCAACTGCGACCCGCAAGGCATCGACTTCCCGATCCCGGGCAATGATGACGCGGCGCGTGCAATCTCGCTCTACTGCGATCTGGCCGCGCGCGCGGTGATCGACGGGATGGCATCGCAGCTGGGTGCCGCTGGTTTCGACCTGGGCGAGCTGGAAGAGATCGCGGGCGAAGAGGCGCTGGAAGCGGATCCGGGTGCGGCTGAGGAGCCCGCCGAGGAGCCTGCGTTGGAAGCTGCCCCCGAGGCCGTGGCCGAGGAAGCTCCAGCCGAACAGCCGCCGGCCTGAGCCAAACCAAACGTACACGGGGCGCGTCACAGCCCCGTCCTACCCCTGATGTATTTGCGCCCGCAAAGGTCCCGGCCCGCGCGCAGGCGAGCAGAAATGGAGACAGAACAATGGCGATCACGGCAGCCCTTGTGAAAGAACTGCGCGACAAGACCGGCGCAGGCATGATGGATGCGAAGAAGGCCCTGACCGAAACCGATGGCGATATGGACGCCGCCGTCGATCTGCTGCGGGTCAGGGGACAGGCCAAAGCCGACAAGAAGGCTGACCGTACTGCGGCTCAGGGTCTGGTGGCGGTGGCCACCGACGGCGGCACTGGTGTGGTGGTCGAGGTGAACTCGGAAACCGACTTTGTCGCGCGCAATGCCGACTTCCAGAAAATGGTGGCCGAGATTGCCCAGATCGCGCTGACCGTGGACGATGTCGATGCACTGGCCGCAGCCCCAATGGGTGGCAAGACCGTGGCCGAGATCATCACCGACAAGGTCGCGACCATCGGTGAGAACATGTCGTTGCGCCGCATGGCCAAGGTGTCGGGTGGGTCCGTCGCGACCTATGTGCACAACGCCGTCGCTGACGGTATGGGCAAGATCGGTGTGATTGTGGCCATGGACAAAGGGGCGGATATTGATCGCCAGATCGCCATGCACGTGGCCGCGCACGACCCGCGTCCGCAGGCCCTGAACGAGGCCGAACTGGACGCTTCGATCGTTGAGAAAGAGAAGGCAGTCCAGATGGACATCGCCCGCGAATCTGGCAAGCCCGAGGCGGTGATCGAGAAGATGATTGTTGGCCGCATGAAGAAGTGGCTGGCCGAGGTGACGCTGCTGAACCAGCAGTTCGTCGTGAACCCGGATGTTACGGTCGAGCAGGCGGCCAAGGACGCCGGCGTGGCCATCAACGCATTCGCCCGGTTTGAGGTGGGCGACGGTATCGAGAAGGAAGAAGAGGACTTCGCGGCCGAGGTTGCCAAGACCATGGGCGGCTGAGCCACTCCAATCGGAAGACCTTCGAAAGGCCGGGCCACGCGCCTGGCCTTTTTCTTTGGAGCACAGCGTAGGGTGCGTGATTCACGCACCAACTGGTCGCCGTCAGGCGAAAATTAGGACGGGGTGAACCGCAGGCTCAGGCAGGACATGCCGCCATCCAGCTTGGCCGCTTCGGTGTTGCTCACTTCGCGCACGCTGTAGCCCGCATCTGCCAGACGGTCTCGTGTTCGTCGGAAGCCCGCCGGGAACACCACCAGATCGTTGAACCGGATGGCGTTGGCGGAGGCCTCCTCGCCGTCGGCGGTATGGATCACCCGGTAGCCCTCGAAACAGCCTGACGCCTCCAGCCGCCTTGTTGCCAGGACGGTCTCGCCATCCAGCAGCGAGCAGTCGGTCTTGAAGTGCAGTACATCCGGCGGTGTCTGCAACTCCCGCACCTTGTAACCCCAATCGGCGACCAACCGCGTCAACTCGGCCAAGCCGTCGGCATCAGTGCGGGCGGACTTGCCCACCAGGATCTCGCGCTCGGTCACGAGGATATCGCCGCCTTCGATGGAGCCCGGCCCTTCGATGGTGCGCACCTCGGAATAGACCTCGCGCAGGGTCCCGGCCATTAGTGCTGCTTCTCCCAATCGCGAGGGCGCGCCGGGCCGCATCGCAATCGCTCCTTCTTGTAGGCAAAGCGCCGAATCTTCGACGAAGACCGAATCCGGAAAGCTGTCGGCTGCGGGCAGTTCGATCACCTCCGCGCCCGTGGATCGCAGTGCGGCGACATAATCCGCATGGTGGCTCTCGAAGACCGCGAGATCCGGACTTCCGGTATCGACAGCACGCAAACCGTCGACGATGCTGGGCGCTGGCGCCCGGACGATGGCGTGCGTGAACCGGAACGACCGATCGCTCACTCGAGCCCCTCCATCAGGGTGATCGAGGCAATTCCCGCAGGCAGCCGATGCTCTTTTGCGGCCTGATATTCAGGCGAGTTGTAGCAATCCAGCGCATCCTGGTAGCTTGCAAACTCGATGACCACGTGGCGCGAGCGGCCCAACGCGCCCTCGACCTCGGTGTTCTCGCCGCCCCGGGCAAGGAACCGCGCACCGTATTTTTCGAACGCGGGTTTCGCCCCGGTCACATAGTGCACGTACTGGTCCGGATCGGTCACCTCCACATGGGCGACCCAGTATCCCTTGGGCATCTCGTTCTCCTTGGTCTGTCAGAAAAGGCTGCCTTGATTGTCATCAGGCGAGGGATTGGCGCGTTTGCGCTTCGGTTTCCCCGGTGCTTGCGGGCTTGTCGATGGAGCGCCGCCACCCGTGCGCGCGGGGACGCGGACATCTCCCTGAAACTGGATCTCGACCTGCCCATCCTCCGGCAAGGCCGAGGCAGTGCTGATGACGGAACCCTTACTATCGCGAACCACCGCATATCCGCGCTCAAGGGTGCGCTCGTAACTGAACACACCGAGCGTTCGGGCCAGCCCTGCCAGTTTGTCTCTTGCTTGAGATTGCATGCGGGTCTTCGCGGGGCGCAGCCGTTCTGCATTCCGCTGCAACCGTTCTTTGCGCAGGGCAATCCGCTCAACCAGCGGCGCCGGACGCAGTCCCGCCGCGGTCTCGGTCAGGCGCTGCCGAGCCTTCTGGGCGTGGATGCGCAGCGCCGGTCCCAGCCGGTCGGCACGTGCGCCAAGGTCTCGTCTCGCGTCCGCAAGGCACTGTGCTGGTTTTGGCATGCGCAGCGAGAGGTTCTCCAACCGCTGTTTCCTGTCGGCGAGCATCAAGGCTGGCTTAGGCAGCGATGCCGCAGCGAGGTCCAATCGTTGCCGCCGTTCGGCCAACAGTTGCGCAGGGCGGGGCAGGGCACGCGCCAAGTCGGACAACCTTTGCCGTCGCCGCTCGACACCTTGAGCCATAGCACGGAGACGCCGCGCCTGAAGGTCCGCGATTGCCGCAATCAGGTCCGCACGCACAGGGACGGCCATCTCGGCGGCAGCAGTTGGTGTGGGCGCGCGCCGGTCAGCGGCATAGTCGATGAGCGTGGTGTCGGTCTCGTGCCCGACCGCCGAGATCAACGGGATCGCGGAGCTCGCTGCCGCTCGCACCACGATCTCCTCGTTGAAACCCCAAAGGTCCTCGACCGAGCCACCGCCCCGCGCGACGATGACCACATCGGGCCGCCGGTCTTCCGGCAGCGCGGAGAAGCTGTTGATTGCCGCGGCCACTTCCGGCGCGCACTTCTCGCCTTGCACCGCGACGGGCCAGACCAGCACATGCACCGGGAAGCGCTCGCCAAGGCGGTGCAGGATATCCCGGATCACAGCGCCCGATGGCGAGGTCACGACGCCGATGCGGCGGGGCAGGTAAGGCAAAGGCCGCTTGCGCGCCTCGTCGAAGAGCCCTTCGGCGACCAACGCCTTGCGACGTTTCTCCAACATGGCCATTAGAGCGCCGACCCCTGCGGGCGCCAGCGACTCCACCACGATCTGGTACTTCGACTGGCCAGGGAAGGTTGTCAGGCGACCGGTGGCCACGACCTCCATGCCTTCCTCTGGCTGCACCGCCAGACCGTTCGCCACGCCCTTCCAGATCACGCCCGCCAGCACTGCGCGGTCGTCCTTGAGATCCATGTAGACATGGCCTGAGCGAGGACGTGACACGCGGCCCACCTCGCCACGCACGCGGACAAAGCCGAACTCGCCCTCGACCATGCGCTTGACCGCACCCGAGAGCTCGGAGACCGAGAACTCCGGCGTGTTCACCCCCTCCGGCGCATCATCGATCAAGCTGGACAAGAGGCTCCCCCTGAGACGACGGGTCCCTTTGACGCGGGAGCCGTTTCGACGCAGATTGCCCCGATGATGCCTCGTCCCGCAAGCATGTATCAATCGAAGAACAAGCGCGACCTGACCGAGAGGTTGGGTTTGGCACCCGATGCGTTGCCGGGGGCGGGGAACTGGTACCCGGATGAGAAGGTGCTGGAACTGCTGGTGGACCTTGTCGAGATGCGAGGTGTCTGCCAGGCGGTCGTTTGTGGCGCCGGGTTGTCGGTGGCGGTTCTGGCGCGGGCCTGTCAGTTGGCTGGAACCGGTCCGGTCTGGGCGATTGAATCGGATGACCGCGCCGTGGCCGTGACCCGGGGTTTGTTGGCACGGATCGGTGCGACTGCCCGCGTGATCAAGGCCGAACTGACTGACTATGACAAGCACAACCTCTGGTATGCGCGTTGGTCAGTCTCGGAACTGCCCGACCGCATCGACCTGTTGTTCCTCGATGGTCCCGGGCATTTCGCCGGGCGTTCGCCGCGCTGGCCCGCGGGGCCAGAGCTGTTTCCCAGGCTCGCCCCCGACGGTGTCGTTGTGCTGGACGACAGTCGCCGGGTGAAGGAGAAGAAGGCCATGCAGCTCTGGGCCAAGGACTTCCCGGAGTGGAAAAAGATCAAGCACACGCGCGGGGGTGGGGCGGCGCTCCTG
>JBCDID010000110.1:0-9424 GCA_038749355.1 Pseudomonadota bacterium
CACCGAGACGGAGCTCTGGGCCGATCGCACGCACCTCTTGGTGCCCGCCCCGCGAGACGCCATCCGCCATGCGCTCCTCAGCCTCCGCTGCGCCCCGCTTTTGCAGGGCTATCGCGGCCGCGCACCCGCCAATATTGAGGCGGTGCTAGACGCCATTGACGCCGTGCAAGCCTACGTTGCCGCCCAAGCCGAGCAAATCGAAGAGGTGGAGATCAACCCCCTCCTCTGCACACCAGACCGCGCCGTCGCCGTGGACGCGCTCATCCGAAAGGCCCCCTGATGTCCCCCATCACGACGCGGCGCGACGGCGCCATTCTCGAGGTCACGCTTGACCGCCCCAAGGCCAATGCCATCGACCTCGCCACGTCTCGCATCATGGGCGAGACCTTCGCCGCCTTCCGCGACGACCCGGAACTGCGCGTGGCGATCCTGACGGGTGCTGGCAACAAGTTCTTCTGTCCCGGCTGGGACCTGAAGGCGGCAGCGGGCGGCGACGAGGTAGACGGCGACTACGGCATCGGCGGGTTCGGCGGGCTGCAGGAGCTTGGCAATCTGAACAAGCCGGTGATCGCCGCGGTCAACGGGATCGCCTGCGGCGGCGGGCTGGAGCTCGCGATTTCCTGCGACATCATCCTCGCCGCTGACCACGCGACCTTCGCCCTGCCCGAGATCCGCTCCGGCACCGTGGCGGACGCGGCCTCCTGCGCGCTCCCGAAACGCATCCCCTATCACGTGGCAATGGAACTGCTGCTGACCGGCCGCTGGTTCGACGCCTCGGAAGCCCAGACCTGGGGGCTCGTCAACCAGATCCACCCGGGCGACGACCTAATGGCCAAGGCATGGGAGATGGCCGAGCACCTCGCCTCCGGCCCGCCGCTGGTCATGGCCGCGATCAAGGAGATCGTGCGCGAGGCCGAGGACATGCGCTTCCAGGACATCCTCAGCCGCATCACCAAGCGGCAGTTGCGCACGGTGGACACGCTCTACGCCTCCGAGGACCAGATTGAGGGCGCCCGCGCCTTTGCCGAGAAACGCGACCCGGTCTGGAAGGGGCGTTAACGCATTTCCGTCACGCCCTCGACATGATGTAGGGTGATACGCATTGTAGACGCCTTCAGAATGAGGTTTCAGATGCGTACTCTCGTTGTCATCATGGCGCTGGCCCTGGCGGCCTGCACACCGCAAGCCGGGCTGGACACGTCCGGGCGGGGCGATCCCGCGCCGCTGGTCTATGCGCCGGAAGGCACGCAGATCCGGTTATCGAACACGATAGACGGGCAGGTGTCCGAGAGCGCCATCACGGCGGGGCGCGCGTTCGGCCCGCGCGGGGCGCTGGTCCGGGCGGACGGCACGCAGGGCGCCTTCTACCCCGGCTGCTGGAACTGCGGCGGGAGCATGGTGATCGAGGAGGCGCAATACGCCGCCCTCTGGCCGCTCGAGACCGGCAAGACCGCAGCGTTCCTGCGCACCGCACCCAATGGCGACAAGGCCCGTGTGGTGATCCGGGTGGCCGGGCGCGAGACCTTGGAAACCCCTGCGGGCAGCTTCGACACCTACCTCATGGAAGGCCGGGTGAACCATCTGACGGGTGCTGCCTACGACGCGAATGTCAAAGCTTGGTGGGCACCGGACCCGGGCTGGGTTGTGAGGGCCACCGGGTCGGACAGCACGGGGCGCAGCCTCTCCAGCGAAGTGGTCTCGTTCACCTTGCCGTGAAGCGGCGTGCGCTGGCGCACATCCCGCTTTGGCCGCTCGCGCGCGCGCACTAGGTTTCGGGCACGCGACAAAGGAGTGTGCCGATGTTCCCTGCCCGCCTGCCCGCTCTCGCCCTGTCCTGCCTGATGGCGCTCGGCGCGCTGACCCCTGCCCATGCCTGTGGAACCGCGGAGGATGACCTCTGCGAGACGGCCAACGGCGCGTACCGCATCTCGCAACCGGCAGAACACAAGCGCGGTGCGATGATCTGGCTGCACGGCTGGGGCGGGTCCGCGAACGGTGCCATGAAGAACACCGGATTTCGGGATCGGCTGGCGGCGCGCGGCATGGCCTATGTGGCGCTGGACGGGCGCATCACCTCCGACCGGTACAAGAACAAGAACTGGGCGGTGAATGACGGGCGGAACTACGAGCGCAACGACGTGGCCTTCGTGGCGGAAGTGGTCGAGGACCTCGTGGCCCGGCACGGCATCGACCGGGATCGCATCCTGCTGGCCGGGTTCTCGCGCGGCGGGTCCATGGTCTGGGATGTGGCCTGCCGGGCACCGGACGTCGTGCGCGCATATGCACCGGTCGCGGGCGCGTTCTGGGAACCGATGTGGGACAGCTGCGAGGGGCCGGTCGACCTCTTCCACACGCATGGCTGGACCGACCGCACCGTGCCGCTGGAAGGTCGCCCGCTGGGTGGCGGGGTGATGACCCAGGGCGACGTGTTCCAGAGCCTCTACATCCTGCGCGAGAGCAATGGGTGCGGCAACCGCCAACCCGAGAGCGGGCCGGTGGACGGCGACCGCTGGACCCGGATCTGGTCGGATTGCGAGGCCGGGCGCATCGACTTCACGCTGCATCCCGGCGGGCATTCGATCCCGCGGGGATGGCTGGATCAGACGCTGGACTGGTTCGAAGCGCGAATGGCGGAGAGCTGACGCAAACCGGCCTTGCGCTGGCGCACGTTGACCTCAGGGCCCAGTGGCCGCACGATCTCCGACGAAGCGCCGCGTAGGGTGCATCCAAAGTGTGCTTGCACACGTGATGCACCATTGACGTCCCTGACGGAGGAGGTCCCATGTCCGAAGCCCTCATCATCATCGATGTTCAGAACGACTTCTGCCCCGGCGGCGCGCTCGCAGTCACAGATGGCGACGCGGTGGTGCCAGTGATCAACCGGCTCCAGCCGGATTTCGACACAGTGATCCTGACGCAGGACTGGCACCCGGCCGACCACAAGAGCTTTGCGGACAATCATCCGGGCGCGGAGCCGTTCTCGATGACCGAGATGCCGTATGGTCCGCAGGTCCTCTGGCCCGCACACTGCAGGCAGGGGACGAACGGCGCGGCCTTTCACAAGGACCTGGCCACCGACCGCGCGGACCTCTTGATCCGCAAGGGTTTCCGGGCGGAGATCGACAGCTATTCGGCCTTCTTCGAGAATGACCACACGACCGTCACGGGGCTTACAGGCTACCTGCGGGAACGCGGGATCGATAGCCTGACCATGGCGGGGCTCGCCACCGATTTCTGTGTGCGCTTCTCGGCGGTGGACGCGGCGAAGCTGGGCTTTCAGGTCCGCGTAATCCTCGAAGGCTGCCGCGCCATCGATCTCGACGGGTCACTGGACGCAGCACTCGAGGACATGCGCGCGCACGGGGTCGACCTGGGATGAACTCCAGCCGCGGAGTGGGCCTGAATCCAACTTACTACGCTCCCAAAAGCACGGATCTCTCAACACCGCGCGGGCCTGATATCGCCACCCGCGCGACGGCTGACGCGCGGCTTTCGCCCTAAATCTGTCGCAGGCGCCGGACGACTTCACGGAAGCGCGCCTCTACCCGTTCGCGGCCCACATGCCGTCCCTCCCGGACCATGTGTCGGCCTGCGGACCAGACATCACGGACAACCCTGTCGTCTCCAGCGAATGTCCACGCGTCGAGCAGCCGGTCGCCCGCGAGACCGTCCAGATGCAAGTTGCTGCCATCGAGCGCCACCAGATCCGCCCAGGCCCCTGTCCGGATCGCGCCTGCATCGCGTGCCAGCGCCTGCGCGCCTCCCAACAGCGCAGCGTCATAGAGCAGCCGTCCTGTGGACCGCTCTTCCGTGGCCAGGATCGCCCGCCCGCGATGTTCCAGCCGTTGCGAGTACTCGAGCGTCCTGAGTTCCTCGGCCAGCCCGATCCGCACATTCGAGTCCGAGCCGACGCCGAGCACGCCGCCTGCCTCCAGATAGGCCGCGCCGCTGAAGATCCCGTCGCCGAGATTCGACTCGGTGATTGGACATAGCCCCGCCACGGCACCCGACCGGGCCAGCCCCTCGGTCTCCGCAGGTGTCATATGCGTCGCGTGGATCAGGCACCAGCGCGGGCCGACATCCATGATCTCCAAGAGCCATTTCACAGGGGTGGCGCCATGCGTCCCGAGGATGTCGTTCACCTCGGCAATCTGCTCGGCGATATGGATGTGGAACGGCTGCTCGGGGCGCATCTCGGCCGCCTCGGTCAGCGCCTCTACCCCAACGGCCCGCAGGGAGTGCGCGGCAAGACCCGTGGCCGCGTCGGGCCCGACCGAGGAGACCGCCTCCTCTGCGCCTGCGAGTAACCGCGCAAACCCGTCCAGCGTATTGCCGAACCGAAGCTGCCCGCCCTGCAACGCGCGGTCATCCGTACCGCCACGCATGTAGAGGACCGGCAGGTGGCAAAGCCCGATCCCGGTGTCAGCCGCCGCCGCCGCGATCCGGGCGGACAGCTCCGCCAGGTCCGAGTAGGCCGCACCCCCGGGCTGATGATGCACATAATGGAACTCGCCGACAGAGGCGTACCCGGCCTCCAGCATTTCCACATAGACCTGGGCTGCGATCGCCTCCATGTCGTCGGGCGTCAACCGGTCAAGGAAGCGGTACATCAGATCGCGCCAGGTCCAGAAACTGTCCTGTCCGGCGGTGCGCGCCTCGGTCAGGCCCGCCATCGCGCGTTGGAACGCGTGGGAGTGCAGGTTCCCGGGCGCGGGCAGCAGGATATCGACCGGCTCGCCCCCCTGCCCCGGGCCGACCGAGGCAATCCGGCCCTCGGCGAACTCGACCACCACATCGCGCGCCCAACCCTCGGGCAACAGCGCCTGTCTTGCGTGGATCCGGGTCATTCTTCCCCCTAGAGTTTGGTGACCATGCGGTAGCCGGGCGGATAGACCAGCCGAACCGAGGTCACGGGCACATCGCCCGCCCAGGTCAGCCGGTCCAGCACGAAGACCGCCGCCCCCGGCGCGATCTGCAACAACGCCGCCTCCTCGGCACCTGCGAGTTCCGCCTGAAATCCCAGCGTGCCGTCCGAATACCACGCGTGCGAGACCAGCCATTCGTTGGCACTGGTCTCAGACAGATCCGCCTCGGCAATACCGGGGACTGCCTTGGCGTTGACCCATCGGTCTTCATAGGCGTGCGGGCGGTCATCGGCGAGGTGCAGCGTGCGCAGGCGCAGAAGAGCGGCGCCCGCCTTCAACCCCATGCGGGCCGCGATATGATCAGGCGCGGGGGCCGTCATGTGCTCCAGCAAAGCATGGCGATAGACCGCACCCGCTGCCTCGACCTCAGCCCTGATCACGGGGATGGAAAGCGTGGCCCGGCGCACAGGGCTGGTCGCAACCCGGGTGCCCGCGCGGCGGCGGCGATCCAGCATCCCGTCCTCGGCCAGCCGGGTCAGCGCGCGGCCCACGGTGGCACGGGCACAGCCGAACTCCTCCGCCAACGCCAGTTCGCCCGGGATCAACGCGCCCGGCGCCCACTCACGCACCCTAATCCGGCGAAGCAGCTCGTCGTGGATCTCGTTCCATGTAGCGGCGGACATGTGCGCCCCGATTTTCACTTGCCCATTATGACTAGTCATATTACCGATTGATGCAAGCATAAAGGAATCGCCCATGGACAGGATCCTCTCGAACGGACGGATCGCGACAATGGAGAGCGGCTATGGGCTGGTGGAGGGCGGGATCGCCATTCGCGACGGGCGGATCGAGGCTGTGGGGCCGGAGATCACCAGCGGCGAGGACCTAGAGAGGCGCCTCGTAACACCCGGCCTGATCGACTGCCACACCCACCTTGTCTTCGGCGGCAACCGGGCCCGCGAGTTCGAGATGCGGCTGGAGGGCGCGTCCTATGAGGAGCTCGCCCGCGCGGGCGGCGGCATCATGTCGACCGTGCACGCCACGCGGGCCGCGTCCGAGGACGATCTGGTCGTGGGCGCCCTGCCCCGGCTGGACGCTCTGATCGCCGAGGGTGTCACGACCGTCGAGATCAAGTCGGGCTACGGTCTGACCGTCGAAGATGAAATCAAGATGCTCCGCGCCGCGCGGCGGCTGGAGGGGTTGCGGCCCATTTGCAGTGAACGGACCTTTCTGGGTCCACACGCAGTTCCGCCGGAGTACGAAGGCCGCGCCGACGCGTATATTGACGAGGTCTGCCTGGAAGTTCTTGAACGCGAAGCACGGGAGTCCTTGGCTGAGTCCGAGGCGGATGTGCCTGCACCACCTCTCTTCACGGCTGTCGACGCCTTCTGCGAGGGCATTGCCTTTACCGCAGATCAGTGCCGGCGCTTCTTCGACGCAGCAACCAATTTCAAGCACCGGCTGAAGATCCATGCCGAGCAGCTCTCCAATCTTGGTGGCACCAGGATGGCAGCCGAGTTTGGTGATCTAATCTCCGCAGATCATGTGGAGTACTTGGATCAGGAAGGTGTGCACGCGCTCGCTGCGAACGGCGCGACGGCGGTGCTGCTGCCCGGCGCATTCTACACCCTGCGCGAGACGCAGCTGCCGCCCGTCCAGGCGCTCCGCGATGCAGGGGTGCCCATTGCCATCGCCACGGACTGCAATCCGGGCTCGTCGCCGATGACCTCGCTTCTGCTGGCGATGAACATGGCCTGCACGCTGTTCCGTATGATGCCGGAGGAGGTGCTGACGGGCGTGACGCGCCACGCCGCCGGGGCGCTCGGGTTGCCGGACCGAGGGCGGATCGCGCCGGGGCTCCGGGCGGATCTGGCGATCTGGGATGTCGAGGAACCCGCAGAGCTTGCCTACCGGATTGGCTTCAACCCGCTGCATCGGCGCATCTTCGGAGGTGAGGGATGATCCTGACCCCGGGCGCGGTCACGCTGGCGGAACTGGAACGGATCTACGCCGGCGCGGTGCCGACGTTGGACCCCGCTTGTCAAAACTCGGTGGAGGCTGCGGCCGCTACTGTCGCCAAGGCTGCCGCTGGCCACGCCCCGGTCTACGGAGTGAACACGGGCTTCGGGAAGCTTGCGAGCGTCCGCATCCCGCCAGAAGACACCCCAACCCTGCAACGTAACCTGATCCTCTCCCATTGCGCCGGGGTGGGCGAGCCGCTCCCCGAACCCGTTGTGCGTCTGACCATGGCTCTGAAGCTGATCTCGCTTGGACGCGGCGCGTCGGGGGCGTCCTGGGGGCTCATAAGTCTTCTACAAGACTTCCTAACCCACGAAATTATCCCGGTTATTCCGGCGCAGGGGTCGGTCGGTGCCTCCGGCGATTTGGCCCCTTTGGCCCATATGACAGCGGCCCTGATTGGCGAGGGGGAAGTCTTCTATCAGACTGAACGCCTCCCCGCCGCCGATGCTTTGCGTAGGGTGGGTTTGAAACCCACCCTACTCGGCCCGAAAGAGGGTCTCGCCATGATCAACGGCACGCAGGTGTCGACGTCGCTGGCGTTCGCGGGACTGTTTGGGGCCCGGCGGGCAGCAGAAACAGCGCTGGTTACGGGCGCGTTGTCCACCGACGCAGCCATGGGCTCGCCAGCCCCCTTCCGGCCCGAGATCCACACGCTGCGCGGCCAGCCGGGCCAGATCGCAGCGGCCAAGACGCTGCGCGCATTGCTAGACGGCTCCCCTCTCCGCGAGTCCCATCGCGAGGGCGACGACCGGGTGCAAGACCCCTATTGCATCCGTTGCCAGCCGCAGGTGATGGGCGCGTGCATGGACGTGCTGGACTCCTGTTCGCGGACGCTGGAGATCGAGGCCAACGCGGTGACGGACAACCCGCTGGTGATCGACGAAGATATCGTGTCCGGCGGGAATTTCCATGCCGAACCCGTGGCGCTCGCCGCAGACCAGATCGCGCTGGCACTGGCCGAGATCGGCGCCATCGCCCAGCGACGTATTTCGCTGCTGGTCGACCCGGCACTCAGCCACGGCCTGCCCGCTTTCCTGACGCCGGAACCTGGCCTGAACTCCGGCTTCATGATCGCCGAGGTCACGTCCGCGGCGTTGATGTCCGAGAACAAGGCATTGGCCAACCCGCGTTCGGTCGACTCGACCCCGACCTCCGCAAACCAGGAGGACCACGTGTCGATGGCCTGCCATGGCGCACGCCGGCTCGCCGAGATGGTCGCCAACCTTGAACGCATCCTCGCGGTCGAAGCGTTGTGCGCGGCTCAAGGGGTGGAACTGCGCGGCATCCCGACCTCAGAACCCCTGCAACGAGTCTTGTATAAGATCCGAGAAGCCTCCCCCAGTCTTGTAGAAGACCGCTTTGTCGCCACCGATATCGATGCCGTCACGATGCTGGTGAACTCCGGCACCCTTGCGGAGAGTGCGCGATGAAACGGATCCTGGCCATGCTCGCCCTCTCCGCAACCCCGGCTTTGGCGGACAACGCCCGCCTGACCGGCTCGGAGATCGAGGCGCTGCTCACGACGATCACGGCACACGGCACGGCCAAGGAAACGCGCCAGAAGTTCTGGACGGATGGACGTACGGAGTACGAGGAACGGGGCCACTACAGCTATGGCCGATGGTGGGTCGACGGGGACAAATACTGCTCGGTCTGGCCCCCATCCGAAGGTGTCAGTTGCTACGCCGTGCATCGCAATGGCGATTTGCTGACCTGGATCGGGCGCGTCGGCGACCCGATCGTCGACCGCATCGTGCCGCGCCAAACCCCGAAGGGAGACAGCCAATGACCAACCCGCGCCACAACACGCGCGATGTGCGTGCGCCGAGGGGCCCCGAATTGAACTGCCGGTCTTGGGCTACTGAAGCGCCCTACCGGATGATCATGAACAATCTCGATCGGGAGGTGGCGGAGAACCCGAACGAACTGGTGGTCTATGGCGGGATCGGACGGGCCGCGCGGACCTGGGGCGATTTCGACGGCATCTGCCGGGTGCTGGAAGGGCTCGCGGATGACGAGACGCTGCTGGTGCAATCGGGCAAACCCGTCGGCGTGTTTCGCACCCACTCGGATGCCCCCCGTGTCCTGATCGCCAACTCCAACCTCGTGCCGCACTGGGCGGACTGGGAGCATTTCCACAAGCTCGATAAGCTCGGTCTGATGATGTACGGGCAGATGACGGCCGGGTCCTGGATCTACATCGGGACGCAGGGGATCGTTCAGGGCACTTACGAGACCTTCGCCGAGGCGGGACGCCAGCACTATGGCGGCGACCTGACGGGCAAGTGGATCCTCACTGGCGGCCTTGGCGGCATGGGCGGGGCGCAGCCATTGGCGGCGGTGTTCGCGGGTGCGTGCTGTCTGGCGGTGGAGTGTAATCCCGACAGCATCGCGTTCCGCCTGCGCACGAAGTACCTCGACGAGCAGGCCGAGACGCTGGACGAGGCGCTGGAGATGATCGACCGCTGGACCAAGGCGGGCGAGGCAAAGTCCGTCGGCCTTCTGGGCAATGCCGCCGATATCTTCCCGGAAATTCA
>JBCDID010000111.1:0-9415 GCA_038749355.1 Pseudomonadota bacterium
CGCCCGTGCAGGACCTCTTCAACGGTGCGTTCGGATCTGCCAAGGGCCGACAGCGCCTCCGCTTCGTCCTGATAGATCTCGACCTTGATACCGGGCAGCAAGTCGGCAACGCTCTGGTATTGCCGTGCCACGCCATAGGCCACCGGGCTTTGCGCCAGAACGACCGTCAGCGTGCCCGAGGCGTCGGGAAAGTCCTGCTGATTGACCTGATTCACTAGGGTCCGGATCTGGGGCACAGTGATGTCGAAGGAGTCGATCCAGCGGTGGTCGATCAACTCGGGCCGCCCGGGCCGGTAATCCGGCTCGGCAAGATATCGCTCCCAGTTCGCGCGGGCTTCTTCAAAGCTCACCCGCCCGGTCCAGCGCGCGTAACAGAGGTCAATGTCAGTGAATATTCGGTAGGCTATCGGCAATGCTCCGTCCCCCGAAACCGAGTTGAATGTCCTTTATGCTATGCGTCTGAGTTGTATCTTGTGATTGAAATTGCAATTTTTACGGGCACATAGTCAACACCATCGCTTGACGTTGGCATCTGCCCAGCCCAAGAAACCACGTAACGATCAGGGGGTGGGCGATGCTATCGATTTCCAACACGGTGCGTGAAAAGCTGGATCGGGGCGAGTTGGCCATTGGTGTTGGCCTGCGCGGGGCTCGCACGGTCGAGATCGCACGTGCCATGAAGACCGCTGGGTTCGACTGGCTGTTCATCGACATGGAGCACAACACCATGTCGCTGGATGACGCCTGCAACATCTCGGTGGCGGCGCAGGCCGAGGGGATCACGCCTCTTGTGCGCGTGCCGGGGGTCGAGCACCATCACGCGACCCGGGCTCTGGATGGCGGCGCGCAGGGTATCGTGGTCCCCCATGTCGACACGGTCGAGGTTGGCGCCCAGATGGTGGCGAACACGCGCTATCCGCCCGTGGGTCACCGCTCGCTTTATGGCGCGCTTCCGCAGGCGGGGTTTGAGCCGCATCCCTTGCCCGATCTGATGGCGGCGCTGAACGCCTCGACCTATCTTGCGCTCATGATCGAAAGCCCCGAGGGAGTGGCCAATGCGGATGCCATTGCAGCGCTGCCCGGCGTGGACGCCCTGTTGATCGGGACCGCAGATCTGACCGCGGAAATGGGCATTCCGGGGCAGGTCGATCACCCGGACGTCGTGGCCGCCTTCGAGATCGTTATTGCCGCCTGTCACCGCCACGGCAAACACGCGGGCATGGGCGGGGTCTACGTCCCCGACGTCATGCAGCGCTATGTCGATATGGGCATGCGGCTGATCCTCGCCGGATCCGAGTTCACCTTCATGATGTCGGGCGCGCGGGCGCAGGCATCCGCCGTGAGGGCATTGCTATGAGTATCCTAACCAAGCTTTTCGCACCGCGCACGGATGACCGGCGTTTCCCGTCGATCCCGGCGTTGGAACGGGCAGCGCAAGGGCGGATTCCGCGTTTTGCGCACCAATACATGTCTGGCGGGATTGGGCGCGAGGATGGCCTCAGACGGAATGTCTCGGAGTTCGACAACGTCCGGTTCGTGCCGCAGTACCTGAGGGAATACGAGCCGGCGGACCTGACTACCAAGATCCTGGGGCAAAAGTATGCGGCTCCGATCGGTCCTGGGCCCATCGGCCTCACAGGGCTGATGTGGCCGGGCGCGCCTCTGCATAGTGCGCGGGCGGCAAGGGCCCACGATCTGCCGACCTGCCTGTCCACCTATGCGACGTCTTCGATCGAGGACGTGGGTGCCGTCGCAGGTCCGGCAATGTGGTTCCAGCTCTACCCCTTCAAGGATGTCAGCATCGACGAGGACCTACTGAAACGGTTCAAGGCGGTGGGCGGCGAGGTGCTGCTGATTACGGTGGACATACCCGGCAGCACACGGCGGGAGCGCGACATTGCAAGCGGTCTCTCGCTGCCGCCGGCGCAAGACTGGCGCACCTATCTGCAGGCGGCACTGCGGCCACGCTGGGCACTGAACACCCTGCGAAACGGGACGCCCGAGTTTGTGAACATGATGCGCTATGCGCCAGAGGGGATGGATCAGCTTTCCGCGCTGGAGTTCCTCGGCGGTATCGGGGCCGGGCACATAGGGCCGGAACGGCTGCGCCATTATCGCGAGATCTGGGATGGCAAGATCGTCGTGAAGGGCCTGTTGTCGGTCGAGGATGCGCGGATCGCGGCCGATTGCGGTATGGACGGGATCGTCGTGTCCAACCATGGCGGGCGGCAGCTTGATGCCGCGCCCACGGCGTTGGAGATGCTGCCGCAGATACGGCAGGCGGTCGGCGGCCAAATGGCGATCCTGGCTGATGGCGGGGTGCGCTATGGCTCTGATATTCTGAAGCTTTTGGCCATGGGTGCGGATTTTGTCCTGCTTGGCCGCGCGATGACTTTCGCGGTGTCGGCCATGGGGCCGGAGGGCCCGAAACACGCGCTGCACATTCTGCTGGAGGAAATGAAGGGCACCCTCGGCCAACTCGGCTGCGAGGACCTATCCGACATCGCCAACTATCTGCAGAACAAGGACATCTACCGATGAAACTCTACCATTGCCCGGGCTCGCGCTCGCTTCGGATCGTCTGGCTGCTGGAGGAGCTGGAACTGGATTACGAGCTGGTCTCGATGCCTCTCGGCGACAAGTCCATGCGGGAACCGGAATATCTCAAGATCCACCCGGGCGGCCGCGTCCCCGCATTGGTGGACGGTGATGTTACGCTCTACGAGTCAGGCGCGATCACCGAGTACCTGTTGGCTCGCCATAGCGACGGCAGCATGACCCCGGCACAAGATAGCCCCGAATTTGCCTCTTATCTTCAATGGCTTCACTATGCCGAGGGCATGATAATGCCGCAGGTGAACATCATCGTGGTTGAGACAAGGTTCCTGCCGCCCGAGAAACGCAATGACGTGAACGTGGCCCGCGCGACCAAACTGCTCACCCGGATGCTGGGAGCGGTGGATGCGCATATGGAAGGGCGCGAATACCTCGCGGGCGACTTCTCGGGCGCCGATATCATGACGGGACATGCGTGCTTCGCGGCGCAGCGTTTCGATGCCGATTTTGGCCCCTTCCCGCACGCGCTCGCTTATGTCGAACGCATCAAGGCGCGGCCCGCATTCCAGAAGGCCCTTACACTCTAGAGGCCGTTTCGACCCTCCTCGATGCGTAGCGGACGACCGCGAAACCGTTCCCTGGTCTTAGCCGCCCTAGGCAATAGGGATGCCGCGCCTGTTCAGGTTGATCGCATAAACCGATGTTGTTGCCGTCATGAACAGTCGATGTCGGTGGCGGCCCCCGAAACAGACGTTTGAGACCAGCTCCGGCACGAGGATCTTGCCCAGCAACGCACCCTCGGGAGAGATGCAATGCACTCCGTCCGCAGCCGAGGACCAGATGTTGC
This sequence comes from Pseudomonadota bacterium, assembly GCA_038749355.1. Lineage (GTDB taxonomy): Bacteria > Pseudomonadota > Alphaproteobacteria > Rhodobacterales > Rhodobacteraceae > Thermohalobaculum. Next base: position 3,404 of record JBCDID010000111.1, read on the forward strand.
CATCGGCATCGCAGCGGAACCCGTCGGCCACGCCGGGAGAGATGACATGAAACACATCGCCGCCGCTCAGGCCATTATCCGTCACGTCGAACATGCGGATATGGGTCGGATCATCGCCGTATATCCGGCCGGTATCCGCGATGTAGATACGGCTCTCATCCGGGCTGAAGGCAAGCCCGTTCGGGCAATTGAAATCATCCGCGGCGACTGAGACTTCCCCGGACGGATCAACACGGTACACATAGCACGGCAGTTCCTGCTCCGCGTGCTGACCTTCGTAGTCCTGCTTGATCCCGTAATGCGGGTCGGTGAACCATATCGACCCGTCTGACTTTACCACCACATCGTTGGGTGAGTTCAGCCGTTTGCCCTGATAGCTGTCGGCGACCACGGTTATGCTGCCATCGAACTCGGTGCGCGTGATCCGGCGCGTGAGATGCTCGCAGCTTACCAACCGCCCCTGCCGGTCCCTCGTATGCCCGTTCGCGAAGTTGGAGGGGGCCCGGTAGGTCGACACGCCTGTTTCCGCGTTCCAGCGGAGGATCCGGTTGTTCGGGATGTCCGAAAATAGCAGGCAGTCCGCATCCCCGAACCAGACCGGCCCCTCGACCCAGTCGAAACCGGTGGCGATCTGTTTCACCGGCGCATTGCCAAGCACATAAGTGTTGAAGACCGGCTCATGGGCTTCGAAGAATGACACGGGGTGGTTCCTCCGGGCGCGATGGGATGCTAGGCGTGTTATCGATAACATATCCCCCTGTTTCGGAGGCGCAAGAACAATGACCATGACCGAGGAGACCCGTCGGCTGACCCATGCCGGCGTGATGGCGATGTTGGCGACCGCTGTGACCAAGGCGGAAGAGATCGGGCAGCCGCAGTGCATCGTGATCGTCGATGCCAGCGGAGAACTTCTTGGCGAGATCCGAATGACCGGATCGAAGTTCCTTAGTCGCCGCAGCGCGTTGTCCAAGGCGCTGACCTCGGCCTCGCATGGGATTCCGTCCGAGAAGATCCCAGAGGCGATTCGTCTGGCCATTGCCGCTGCTACCGATGGTGGCGTGACTGGATTGGCAGGGGGCCTGCCGATTCTTGTGAATGGCACACTGGTCGGCGGAATTGGTGTCGGTTCGGGCGCACCGGAGCAGGATCTCGCCGTCGCTAGGGCGGCATTGGACGCAGTTGGCGCGGACCTGCAAGACTGAATGTTGGCGTCGCGCCAACGCTATCCAAAGGCGATCTGTGCCTTCATCGCCTGGCTTCTGTCATTGGCGATCTGAAACGCCGTTTCCGCCTCGGCCAATGGGATCGTATGTGTGATAAGTGGCGAGACTTCGATCAGCCCACGCTGCATCAACGCCACAGCTGTCGCGAACTCCTCGTGGAATCGAAAGGACCCGCGCAAGTCGAGCTCCTTCGCCGTCAGGGTCTGCACCGGCACGTTCATGTCTCCACCTAGGCCGAGCTGCATCACCACGCCGCGCGGGCGCACGGCATTGATACCGCCGGCCAGCGCCGCCGCGACGCCAGTTGCCTCGAACAGGACGTCAAAATACCCCTTTTCCACAGCGTAAGCGTCGAGGATCTCGGGGGTCTCGGCCATGTTGATGACACGGTCGGCGCCTGCCTTCTCTGCATGGGCCAAGGCGTTGGGCGTGAGGTCGGTGGCTACGATCTCGGTCGCGCCAGCCCTGCGTGCCGCCAGAATGCACAGCACACCGATGGGCCCGCAGCCGGTAACCAGCACGCGTTTGCCCAGCATCTCGCCCGCCCGCCGTGTGGCGTGGAGGCAGACGGCCAGCGGTTCGGCCATGGCGGCCTGACCGGGAGACAGACCTTCCGCCCGCACGCATTGACCCGCATGCGCGACCAGAACCTCCCGAAATGCTCCCTGGATGTGAGGGAACGGCATGGCGGATCCATAGAACTGCATGTTGAGGCAGTGATTGTGCAGTCCCTCTCGGCTGTAGCGGCATTCGCCGCATGGGCGAGAGGGAGAGACCGCAACCAGATCACCCACGGCCAGTTCGGCGACGCCTTCTCCCAAGGCAGTCACGTGTCCCGCGACCTCGTGCCCCAAGATCATTGGCTCCCTGAGGCGCACCGCACCAAACCCGCCATGGTTATAGTAGTGGAGATCGGACCCGCAGACCCCGCCCGCAGCGACTTCGATTGCGACTTCGCCAGGGCCCGGCTGTTCCGCGGCGCGTTCCTCGATCCGCAGGTCCTTGGGGGCATGGATAACGATGGCTTTCATGGGGCGCTTCTGTCTTGTTCTCGCTTGCGAATGTTATCGATAACATATACCGATGCAGAAAGGACTGTAAACCGGAGGCGGGACCATGAGCGCGGAACTTTTCGACCTGAGGGGCAAGACCGCGCTGATCACCGGCTCCAGCAAGGGAATCGGGTATGCGCTGGCCGAAGGGCTGGGCAAAGCGGGAGCCCGGATGGTGGTCAACGGGCGGAACGCGGAGGCTTTGAGTAAGGCTGCGGAGGCGCTGGGCGCCACGGCGCTGGCGTTCGACGTGACCGACCATGCTGCTGTGCGCGCGGCCGTCGATGGGTTTGAGGCGGACCACGGTGCCATCGACATCCTGATCAACAATGCCGGAATGCAGCACCGAACGCCGCTCGAGGATTTTGATCCCGCCGACTTCGAGCGCCTCATGGCGACCAACGTGACCTCGGTCTTCAATGTGGGCCAAGCGGTCGCGCGCCATATGATCGGGCGTGGGGAAGGCAAGATCATCAACATCGCCTCAGTCCAGACGGCGCTCGCGCGGCCTGGAATCGCACCTTACGTGGCCTCGAAGGGTGCCGTCGCGAACCTCACCAAGGGCATGGCCACCGATTGGGCGCCCAAGGGTCTGAACGTGAACGCTATCGCGCCGGGCTACTTCGACACGGAACTCACCGCGGCGCTGGTCGCAGACCCGGAGTTCACCGCCTGGGTTGGCAAACGCGCCCCACAGGGGCGCTGGGGTCAGGTACACGAGTTGGTCGGCGCTGCGGTGTTCCTGTCCTCGGCGGCCTCCAGTTTCGTGAACGGGCACACGCTCTTCGTCGATGGCGGGATGACGTCGTGCTTGTGAGGAGGAAGCCATGACCAAGGTCGCGTTGATCGGATGCGGGGCTATGGGCGGAGCGATCGGGACGCGCTTGGCGGAGGTCGGCTGCGATCTGACGGTGTTCGACCTCAATGCCGAAGCCGTTGCGCTGTTGGTGGACAAGGGCGCCAAGGCCGCTGTCTCCGCCGCGGACGCCGCCCAGGGCAAGGACTTCGTGATCACCTCGCTCAACTCGGCGGCCATCGTGCGTGCCGCTGCGTTTGGTCCTGATGGCGCGGCTGAAGGTCTCGCCCGTGGCGGCATGATCATCGACATGTCATCCATTGACCCGCCCTCCACCAAGACTTTGGCAAAAGAGGCTGCGGAGAAGGGCCTCGCCTGGATCGACGCGCCATTGTCCGGCGGTGCGCCCAAGGCGCTGATCGGCGAATTGACCGTCATGGCGGGCGGTGAGCCGGATCATTTTGAGGCTTCCAAGGAAGTGATGAGCAAGCTCTGCAAGAACTACACCCTCATGGGACCGTCTGGCGCAGGCCAGACCACCAAGCTGATCAACCAGCTGCTCTGTGGGATCGGGTTCATGGCCGTAGCCGAGGCGACGCGATTGGCCCAAGACGCGGGCGTGGATGCGGCCAAGATCCCGGTCGCATTGGCTGGTGGTCGTGCGGACAGTGCTCTGTTGCAGGAATACATGCCGCGCATGGCTGCCAAGGATTACACTCCGACCGGGCGGATCGCCAACATGGTCAAGGACCTGAACGGGGTGCAGGATCTGGCTCGGCTGACCAATACCGCCATGCCTCTGACGGCCGCCTGTGCTGAAGTGCACCGACTGCTGACTGCCGCCGGTCTGGGCGATGCCGATCAGGCCGCTGTCATGGAGTTCTTTGAAGGCCCTGACGGGAGCAACGTTCCGACTTAGCTACTCGCCGGGGGTGGGGCCTTGGCGTCGGATGCCCCAGCCGATTGGGCGGCGGCGGTTTCCGGGAAGGCTCGGATCCGGTCCCCAGATGGCCTGGTAGGTGTCAACAGCGCGGCCTTGACGCTGCAGGATGACGAACGCGGCAACGAGGGTTGCCCACCAGCTGCCCAGACCTGCCCACATCCAGACAGGCGCGTTGGCCAGCCACATGCCTGAGGCTATGCCCCAAACGGCTAGCGCCAACAGGCCGTAGCCTGCAAACTTGTGAAAATGCTCGAAGGCCAGCCGACGCGGGGTCATGTCGAAGTGGTCGCCTCTGAGCGTCGTGTCTGTGGGGCCGCCCTTGGTGCCTCGAAACCAGCCGGCGGCGAATTGCAGGGCGGCTAGCCCCGCGACGACCCAGCCGACGTTCGCGTGGGTTGACGATCCCGCGCCACCTGCGAGGAGGATGAGTGCAAGGGCTGCAAGCATGGCCGCGCCTCCGCTGTATTGCAGGCCGAGATGGGCCCGCCACCAAGCTTGGTTGTCCAGTTCGCGCGGCCAGTCCTGTCGAGGCGTGATCTTCCAGAAGCGGGCAATCAGGATGCCAAGTGGAAAGAGCGCGCCCCAGGCGAGCACCATAAGCCGCCCGTGCCAAGAGACATAGGCGCCGACCTCGTGTGCTCGGGTCGGGTCGACAGGGGCCAGCAGCCAGTCTATCACCCCTTCACCGCCCCCGCGGTCATCCCGGTGATGATCTGTTTCGATGCGATGAAGGTGAAAATGATCGGCGGGATTGCCAGCAGTGTGCCGGTGGCCATGATCACTCCCCAGTCAATATCATGCTCGGTGAGGCTGTTGACGATGGTCACTGGCACGGTGCGGGTGCCCCGGTCAGACAGAGCATTGGCCAGGAGGAACTCGTTCCATGCGATGCGGAAGGTGAAGATAGACGCCGCCGCAAGTCCGGGTTTGATCACCGGCAGGACGATCAGGAAGAAGACCTGGAACGGGCCCGCGCCGTCCATCTTGGCGGCTTCCTCCAACTGGATCGGGACCTGAACGATGAACGATTGCAGGATCCAGATCACGAAAGGCAGGTTCATTGCCACATAGACGAGGATGATGCCGGTGTAGGTCCCATCCAGCCCGTACTGAAACGTCCATATCCCGAAGACCGGCACCAGCAGGACCGCAGGCGGCACCATCCGCATCATCAGCGTTGTCAGGTTCACCGCCCCGCGCCCCATGAACCGGAAGCGCACGATGGCGTAAGCCGCCATGGTCCCGATCACCAGCGTCAGCGCGGTCGAGATGATCGCGACGATCAGCGAGTTCCCCAGCGCGCGCCCGAACGTCTTGTCGCAATAGTCCACATGCGCGGGATCATACCAGAGCACGTTGCAGAGCACCGTCTCGTAGTTTCGCATGGTCGGCATGAAGACCAGGCTGGTCGTGTCGGACATGATGTCGACATTCAGCTTCAGCGAGGTTGCGAGCATCAGAACTATCGGCCCAGCCGACATGATCACCAGACATGCGATCAGCGCATAGAAGGCGGGGTTCGGGCGGGCCATCAGTCTTCCTCCCGTGCTGCGTGGAGGCGGGCGGCACGCGCCTCGACTGCCTTGTTGTAGAGGAACATGCCCACCGTCAGCACCAAGAGCAGGATCAAGAGGAAGTTGGACATGGCCGCGGCTTCGCCCAGTTCACGGAACTCGGAGGCAGTGCGGGAAATGCGCAGCGCCAGAATCTCAGTCGAGAGACCTGGGCCGCCATTCGTCATCACAAGGATCACTTCTAGCACCTTGAAGGCGTCGATCAGGCGGAGGAGGCAGGTGACGATGAGCACCGGCATCATCAGCGGTAGCTTGATGTAGATGATCTGCTGCCAGGGGGTGGCGCCGTCGATGCGCGCGGCCTCGAGTGCGCTGCGGGGCAGGGATTGCAAAGCCGCCAACGCTAGGATGAAGATGAACGGCGTCCATTGCCAAACGTCGGCAATGATAACGGAGGCGAGTGCCCAGCCCGGGTCGGAAAGCC
>JBCDID010000112.1:0-9381 GCA_038749355.1 Pseudomonadota bacterium
ATACCGGTCAGAATCCGCGGATCGACACCTATTTCGTGGACCTCGACACCTGCGGGCCAATGATCCTGGACGCGATCATCAAGATCAAGAACGAGATCGATCCGACGCTGACCTTCCGCCGTTCCTGCCGCGAGGGGATCTGCGGATCGTGCGCCATGAACATCGATGGGATCAATACACTGGCCTGCACCTACGGCATCGACGAGGTGAGGGGCGATGTGAAGATCTACCCGTTGCCGCACATGCCGGTGGTCAAGGACCTGGTCCCCGACCTGACCCATTTTTACGCGCAGCACGCGTCAATCATGCCGTGGCTTGAGACCGCCTCTCCGGCACCGGGGGTAGAATGGAAACAATCGATCGAGGACCGGGAAAAGCTCGACGGGCTCTATGAGTGCGTCATGTGCGCGTCCTGCTCGACCTCCTGCCCGTCCTATTGGTGGAATGGCGACCGCTACCTTGGACCTGCCGCTCTGCTGCACGCATACCGCTGGCTGATCGATAGTCGAGACGAGGCGACGGGCGATCGGCTGGACTATCTGGAAGATCCGTTCCGGCTCTACCGCTGCCACACCATCATGAACTGCGCAAAGACCTGTCCGAAGGGACTGAACCCTGCCAGGGCCATCGCAGAGATCAAGAAGATGATGATCGAAAGGCAGGTCTGATCAGGCGGCAGCCTCAGCAAGGCGGCTGAACACCCAGCGGTCGCCATCTGACTGCGTAGGTTGGAAAACGTAGCCCCCGGTGTTGAAGTCCTTCAGTCCGTCGGGACGATCCAGCCGCTCGGTTATTGCAAACCGGGCCATCGCGCCGCGCGCCTTCTTGGCGAAGAAGCTGACAACCTTCTCGACACCTGCCTTGTTCTCGAGGAACACCGGTTCGATGACCCGCAGCTTCAAAGCCTTGAGATCAACTGCGCCGAAGTACTCCTGGCTTGCACAGTTGACCAACGTGTCTGTGCCAATTTCCGATGCCTGTGCGTTCAGCGCTTTGGCCAGCCGCGGCCCCCAATATGCGTAGAGCGAAGCACCATTTTTGGTCTGCAGCTTGCTCCCCATCTCCAACCGGTAGGGTTGGATCTTGTCGAGCGGACGCAGGAGACCATAGAGGCCTGACAGAATCCGCAGGTGATCCTGCCCAAACACCATGTCGTCCTCGGTAAGCGTCGCAGCTTCGAGCCCGACATAGGTGTCCCCGCCAAACGCAAGCGCTGCCGGCTTCAACAGATCATCGCCGGGTTCCGCCTGAAACGCCTTGAACCGCGCCACGTTCAGATCAGCCAGGCTCTCGCTGATCCCCATCAGCTTACGAAGATCATCGGACTTCAGCTTCCGAGCAACCTTGGCCAGCGCAACTGCGTCCGACTGAAACTCCGGTTCCGTCGCCCACGACATATCGACGGGGTCCCAGTCCAACCGCTTTGCCGGAGAGATCACTGTCAGCACGGCCTGCTCCTGTTATTATCTGCCAAGTGCGAAAGTAGGGGTTTCGTGCGTTCGGTCAATCGCGCAGGGCCGGCCGGTCACAACCTATCCGTCCAGCCACTCCACTCCCTGCATCTCGGCCAGACGCGAGGCAGTCCGAGCAAACTCGAACGCACCTTTGCCCTCGGTATAGAGCTCGTCGGGCACCGCTGCCGCTGAACAATAGAACTTGGTCTTCGCCTCATAGAACGCATCGATGAGCGTCACGAACCTTTTGGCCTCGTTGTTCTGCGCCCAAGTGAGCTGCGGAACATCGTCCAGAAAGAACACTTTGAACTGCTCGGCGATGACGAGATAGTCGGCGGGGCCGAGCGGCTTCTCGCAAAGGTCCTCGAAGCTGGAGCGTCCGACATCCTCCGTTGCCTGGGTGATCCGCACTCGCCGTCCACGGATCGAGAGGGTCAGCGGGGCCGAGCTTTCGCCCTGGGTCTCCCGCGCCCAGGCAGCATCCATGCTCGCGCGCGCCTCCGGCCCCAGCGGGTGGAAGAAAACCTCTTCGCCTGCCTCCCGGCCTTGCCGATAGTCCGTCACGCTCTCCAGCTCGTGGACGTCCACTTTCGCCTTCAGGAGTTCGATGAAGGGCACGAAGAGCTGGCGGTTCAACCCGTTCTTGTAGAGGTCATCCGGTATCCGGTTCGATGTCGCGACGATCACGATGCCGCGTTGAAAGAGCGCCTCGAACAGCCGGCCAAGGATCATGGCGTCGGTGATGTCGGTCACCTGGAACTCATCGAAGCAGAGCAGCGTCGCCCCCTCCGCCACCTCGTCCGCCACCGTCTTGATCGGATCCTGCACGTTGGATTCGCGGGCGATGTGGATGCCGATCTGTACCTCCTGCATGAACGCATGGAAGTGCACCCGGCGTTTCGGCTGCACGGGTGCTCCGTCAAAGAACAGATCCATCAGCATGGATTTGCCGCGGCCGACCCCGCCATACATGTAAAGTCCGGTGAGCGCCTTGTCCTGCTTCGCGGCCTTGCGGCCAAAGCCCAGCCAACCCAGCGCGACCTGTTTGCCACGCCCCGGATCGTAGTCCTTGAGACGCATATGCAACAGTTGCAGCTTCTCGACCGCCGCGCGTTGCGCGGGGTCTGCCCTCAGCGAGCCCTCCTGGACCTGCGCCCGGTATTTCGGCATTGGCCCGTCCAAGCGCCAATCCTTTGCTGCTGCATCGGCGCGAACCTACGTGGCGGGTGCAGGCCCCACAAGCCCCGCGAAGGTCGCATCAACCTGATTGAACCGGAGCATGCAGAAATTTCGTTTGCGCGCGGTTTCCAGAGAGGACAGTTTCCTCCCGAAGGAGGCCGCCATGAGCCGTTTCTCGAACACGACGATCATCATCGCTGCGGGCGCCGTGGTGCTGTCGCTCAGCTTCGGCATCAGGTCTGTGTTTGGCGTGGTGCTGGACCCGGTTTCGGACCAGTTCGGCTGGCCGCGCGAGGTCTTCTCGCTCTCCATGGCGATCCAGAACATGGTCTGGGGGCTGGGCCAGCCGCTCTTTGGCTGGATCGCCGACCGGTACGGGGACCGGCGTGCGCTATGGCTCGGCTTCTGGTGTTACCTCGCGGGCATGCTGACGACCGTCTACGGGTTCTCGCCCATGATGATGCACACGGGCGCGGGCGTGCTGGTCGGCATGGGCGTCTCGGGCACCGCCTTCGGGCTGATCCTGTCGGTGATCGGTCGCGCGACGCCTGAGGAGAAGCGGTCCCAGGCGCTCGCCATGGCCGCCGCGTTCGGCTCGCTCGGCCAGATGATCCTGCCAGCCGTGACCGGGTATCTGGTGGACGCCTATGGCTGGCAGACCACGTTGCTGATCATGACCACGCTGCTGGTGCCGCTGGCAATGTGCATTCCGCTGCTGAAGGCCGAGGTCCCTGCCTCCAACGCGGCTGCATCCGATGATCTAGCCACGGGGGCTCTGATCCGCCGTGCCTTCGGCCACTCCTCTTACGTGCTGTTAACACTTGGCTTCTTCGTCTGCGGCTTCCACGTGGCCTTTATCGGCGCGCATTTCCCGGCCTTTGTGGCCGAGGTCTGTGCCACACCGGATGGCCCGGCCACGGAACTTGGCGCGTTGACTCTGTCTATCGTGGGGTTCGCGAACTTCGTTGGCACGCTGATTGTCGGACAGTTGGGCGCGCGCCTGCCCAAACCCTACATCCTGTCGTCGATCTACGCCCTGCGCGCGATTGTGATCGCGGTGTTCATCTCTCTCCCGTTTACCCCGACCACGGTGATCGTGTTCTCCTTCGCCATGGGGCTGTTGTGGCTGACGACGGTGCCGCTGACCAGCGGGCTTGTGGCCACCATGTTCGGGCCGAAGCACATGGGCACGCTCTACGGGTTTGTGTTCCTGAGCCACCAGGTCGGCAGCTTCATCGGGATCTATATGGGCGGGCGAGTCTATGACCTTTACGGAAACTATGACGTGATCTGGTATGCGGCGATCGTGCTGGGCGTGTTCTCGGCCATTGTCCACTTGCCCGTGCGCGACCGGGCATGGCAGGCTCAGACTGCGTAAGTCGATATGGGGCTTGCGGACGCCATCAGGACTGCCTATCCTAAGTACGCTACCTTTTCGGGACGGGCTACTCGCTCTGAATTCTGGTGGTACCAGCTATTCTGCACCGTGATCATCGGAGTTCCGATCGCGGTCGTATCTGAACTGCTGCACAACATCTGGGTCCTTGTTAACGTCCTGCCATTAGCCTCAGTCGCGGCAAGACGTCTGCACGACATAGACCGATCTGGATGGTGGCAACTGCTGCCCCTTTTGGCCACACCATTCCTTGTGATCCCCTTGCTCAATTCGGGCTTTGACTTCGAGACCTCTTTTGACCCAATCTATTTCCTGTCACCAACGGCTTGGATTGGAGTGGTGTTTGTTGTCGGCCTCCACATCCTAGTGACCGTCTGGTACGCGACGCCGGGAACCAAAGGCCCGAACCGGTTCGGCGAAGATCCGTTCGGTCGTTCCAATGCGAGCATCTTCGAGTGACCAAGGGTTGAGCTAAATCCCGCCGCCCGCTATCCCCCGTTAAACGGCCGTTTACCGAGGACGGGACCCATGCTTGATCTTTTCACCTTCGAGAACCTCTTCAACCTGCTCGTGCTGCTCTTTCTTCAGGCGGTGCTCGGGTTCGACAACCTCTTGTACATCTCCATCGAGAGCCAGCGTGCGCCCAAGGAGGTACAGTCCAGCGTCCGCCGCAACGGCATCCTGATGGCGCTGGGGCTGCGCGTCGTGTTGCTGATCGTGATGCTCTTCCTGATCGATCTTCTGGCGGCGCCCTTCTTCGTGTTCGCGTGGGAGGGCGTGATCACCGGTGGCGTGAACTTCTCGACCATCGTGTTCCTGCTGGGCGGCGGGTTCATCATGTACACGGCGGTAAAGGAGATCAAACACCTGCTAGAGCTGGAGGACCCCAACAAGGCGCATGACCACTCGCCCAAGTCCGCCCGTGAAGTGATCTTCATGATCGTGCTGATGAACGCGATTTTCTCGTTCGACTCGATCCTGTCCGCGCTGGCCATTACCAACGTGATCCCGGTGCTGGTGCTCGCGATCCTGATCTCGGGTGTGGGGATGCTCGTGCTGGCGGACACGGTTTCGGACTTCATCAAGCGGAACCGGAAGTACGAGGTGCTGGGCCTCTTCATCCTGCTGATCGTGGGCGTGGTCCTTCTGGGCGAGTCAGGGGTGGCAGCCGCCCACGCCGCCCATGACGAGAGCCTCGGCATTCACCTGTTCGGCTATGCGGTCGAGCCCATGTCCAAAACCACGTTCTACTTCTCCATCGCGGTGCTGGTGGCCGTGGACATCATCCAGTCCGGCTACCAGAAGAAGCTGGACGCGATCCGCAAATCTGAACAGGGTGGACACTGACCGAGCGTTGCGGGAGGCCTACGCGGCCTCCGTCTGGCACGCCGCAATCATCTGCTTCGCCAGGGTTCTGTAGGCGATCGCCCAGGCATCTTCGGTCTCCGGAGTGAATGCATCACCCAGCGCCTCTTGCAGCGTGGCCAGCAGCACTTTGCCGACAACATCGTAGTGCGCGGCCTGAACGCCATATGTCGCGTGACGACGGCCCAGGTCGTCGATGACCGGCAGAATGGTGTCGAGCACCGAGACATGATCTGCGACCGTTGCCAGAGCCGCCGTTAGTTTGCGCGCTTGCGGCTTGATATCCGTCGGGAACATGCGGCGAAGGGTGGGCGCGTTGTCGAAGAGACGCTGGTAGAATAGCTCCCCCGCAGCATCGCCAAGTGCTGCGACCTGAGCAAAGCTTGTCTGGATCAACTCGGCTTGGCGTGCGGTCAACATCAGTTTTCTCCATCAATTGCATGACTGCGATGGAGACATTCTGCGCCCGGCCCTTTTCAGCCGAATGTCCGCGAATGTTTCAATTGTATCGCCACGTGACCCGCAGGGCGGAACAGCTCCGCTCGTGACGCCAGGCTGATGGGATGACGCAGGGTCAAGCGATACTTCGAAGATGCCGAGTGCGCGCGATATCCTGACAGCCAGAAAAGGCCCCCCGGTGCGCCAGGAGGCCTTTCCCACAGGTCAGTTGGCGGATCACGCTGCCTCCGGCTGCGCCTCCATCTGCTTCGCCAGTCCCTGCAACTGTTCGAAACCGTAGCTCTGCTCTGCCATGTAAGGCAGGTGAAGCGGCAGCACGCCGATCATGTCGTAGAAGTCCTGCTTGATCACCGACTCGCCCGACACAGGTGCCGAGACGATCGAGGGCGCGTTGGTCGGGAAGTACCAGATCGAGCCGTCGCTCGCGCGGAAAGCATCCATCGGAACCACTTCCAGGCCCACATGACCCTCGGGCGGCGCATATCGGATTGTCTGGCTTTCGGTGGTCTCGGTCTCCACCTGCTCGGTGAATTCGGACTGCGTCGTCACCGAGAAGCCGAATTCGGTGCTGGCCTTGGCCGAGAAATCACCGACTGCGGCACCCGCTTCGGTCGTGGTCTGGATGCTGGTTACCGTTTCGAGGAAGAAGCGAGAGGAATTCATCCGCGCAACCCGGCTCGACTTGAAGCTCTCGAATTCCTGGCCCTGCGGAATGATGTTGGTGACCGCGAAGAAGTCGCCCGGGATGACTTCCGAGGGTTTGTAGTTCTCGATGAACCTGACGCGCAGCATGAACAGCTGGTGCCCCACATTGCCGCCGAGCCCGAGAATGCGGACGCCGCTCAAAACTGTCTTTTCGCCGGAACCGGCCGAACCGGCCTCAAGTGTCCGGTTCAGGCTGGTGGTGAGTTTGATGTGCCGGACACGGGTCTCACCCTTCTCTATGAGGGTCGTCACCTCGAGCCTCGAGATGTACTCTTCAGGCTGCATTTCGAGCGTCTCGGTCTCGTGCCCCTGATTATCGCCGTGACGTGTGCCGTTCAGAAGGATGGCCTCCACCCGTGAAGTGAAGCGAAAGCCGATCGAGCGCACGACCTCGATGTCGAAATTCGTGCCATGATTGTGGCCGATTGCGATGTTCCTGATCGTCATTGTCTTGTCTCCGTTCGAGCTGTGGCTACCGGCACATGCGCCGGATCAATGACGAGTAGTCGTGCGGCCCGCCCGAACGGTTCAATGTGGGTGAGGCTTTTTTCGGAATGCTTATCGGCAAAGGCCGGCCGGCCAGCTAGAGCCCTGCTTCAACTGACCTGAGCAAAGCGTTCAGCTAGAGTGGAAGGCGCACCAGAATACCGGCATTGACGATGATCGTCTGACCCTCGTCCGCATGGTCCGGCACGTTGAGCCCCCCATGCACCGCGCGGGCGGTAACCTGACCGTAAGGCATCTCAGCCGCGACCGCATCAAGATCCACGGCCTCGGGGTTCTGGGCCGCTATGGTCAGTTCGATCTGCATGGTCGCCGGGTCGATCCCACAGGTCCGGAACATGCCCAACGAAGAGTGATGCATCGCATCCTGCACCGCACGTTTCGCGGCCTTGGTGTAGTCCTCGCCGTGCAGGTCGTTGCCGGTCCCCATCTCGAGGATGATGCGCTTCAGCTCGGTCATGCCACCTCCGGCAGGTCCAGCGACACGATCACCGCGGCATTGGCGAGGATGGTGTTGGTGCCGTCCTCCTTTGGAATCGCCATGCCGCCCTGTTCGACCCTGACGGTGACGGTGCCATAGGGAAAGACCTCTGCCACTGCATCACGATCGACCGAGCCCGGGTTCCCCGCGCCGATCACCGCCTCGATATGCATGCCGTCCCGGCCCACCCCGAACGCGTCCGCAACCGTCAGGGAATTGTGCCAGAGAGCGTCGCGCACTGCGCGGCATGCCGCTTTGGTCCAGTCCTCTCCGCCCAGGTCGGTGCCCATGCCCATCTCGAGCACCATGCGTTTCAAGGCCATGACGCCTCCCTATTCCGGTAGCCCGACGATCTCGTAAACGGCGCGGACCTCCGGCGAGATCGGGTAGTCGCCGAGATTGTCCTGGATCAGATCGAAGACCCGTCCATCATGGTAGATCCGGCTCAGAGCCCGGTCCACGGCCAGACGCAGCGCACTCTCGCCGCGCTTCATGACCAGCGCATAGGGCTCGAAGCTCAGCACCTCCTCGTTGACGAGGATGTCGTTCTCCAGCCCGAGCTCTTCGATCTGGAACAACAGGATCGCCTGATCGCCGACATAGATGTCGATATCGCCCGCAGCCAGCGCCTTCAGTCCGCGCCTGTGCGAGGGGAACTTCTGCAATTCCCCGGTGACGTTGTTCTCCGTTAGCAACGTCTCGGCGATCTGCACCGTAGTCGTGCCTTCCAGTACGCCGACATCCGCCTGCCTCGTGTCATACATCGCGGCATAGCCGCCCGGGCGGGCCGCGACTGCTGCTCCGTCCACGTAGTAGAGCAGCGAAAAGTCCATCGTCATCCGCCGCTTCAGCGTGGCAGACGCAGGACCGCAATGCAGGTCGGTCTGTCCGCTGTTGAGCGCGTTGAACCGGCCCGACGACGTCACCACGCGATGCACGATCTCGAGATCCGGGACGCCGATTTCGCGCCCAATCTCACCCGCCACTTCCTCGCACAGTTTGACCGCCAGCCCGGATGGCTCGGTCTCCTGGCTGAGATAGGAAAACGGTGCCGCGTCTCCCCTGATTCCCAGCCGGATCGTTCCGCGCTCTGCTATCTCGGCCAGCACGTCCGCCATGGATGTTCCAGCCATGGCAACGGTAAAGGTGGTCAATCCCACCGCAATCCATCGCAACATATTCTGTCTCCCGTCCCCCGTTGCAGAAAACACCACCTTTCGGGCCGTTGCCAAGCCCGATCTGCATGATAAAACGCGCCAAACCCGCAGGAGAGCCCCTTATGAGTGAACTGAGCTATCGCGAACCCACCCCAAAGGTGATTGCCGGCGTCAAGGGCGACTGGGAACTGGTCATCGGGATGGAGGTGCACGCGCAGGTGGCCTCGAAGGCCAAGCTGTTCTCGGGCGCGTCCACGGCGTTCGGGGCGGAGCCCAACACCAATGTGTCGCTCGTGGATGCGGCCATGCCGGGCATGCTGCCGGTCATCAACAAGTTCTGCGTCGAACAGGCGGTACGCACGGGGCTCGGCCTGAAGGCGGCGATCAACCTGCGCTCGGTCTTCGACCGCAAGAACTACTTCTACCCGGACCTGCCGCAGGGCTATCAGATTAGCCAGTTCAAGCACCCGGTCGTGGGTGAGGGCGAGGTGATCGTCGACATCGAACCCGGGGTCGCGCGAAAGGTGCGGATCGAGCGCATCCACCTGGAACAGGACGCCGGCAAGTCGGTGCACGACATGGACCCCACGCTCAGCTTCGTGGACCTGAACCGCACTGGCACCGCGCTAATGGAGATCGTGTCGCGCCCGGACATCCGCGGGCCGGAGGAAGCGGCGGAAT
>JBCDID010000113.1:0-9273 GCA_038749355.1 Pseudomonadota bacterium
CGATGCTTTCCCGTGGGTTCTATGATGCAGTTGTGTTGTGGCCGGTGGCGTTCTGGCCGATCGTCTTCTCATCCTGCTTTTTCGCGTACCTGAAATTGTGCCAGACGATGCGCAGTCGGCACGGTTTCTCCCCTATTGGCGGGCGGCGGACGGCGGAGCTTTTTGTGACGTTCATTGCCTTGCCCAGTGCTGTGGCGATAGAGCTTGGCACTCATGGCTACATGCTCATGGTCGCGGGCTACGAGTATCTCGTGGTCGCGATCCCCATCTACATCTTCGGCTGGATCCTGTTGCCGAGCCTGTTGGACGGGATGCGCTCAGGACTGCCCATTCTGGCGGGCACGCATTTGCTGTTCGTCAGCGCGTTTGCGGTGTTGTTGGGGTTCGGCGACGTGGGGATACTCCGGTCGTTCAACAGCGATCTTTACGGGCTGCTGACGGGCCTGCCCGCCGTCCTATAGGACGTCGTCCTCGTCGAAATGCTGGCCTTTCACGGTGCGTGAGTTCCCCCGCATCACAGCGACCAGCACGCCGTCCTGATTGGTCACCTCGACATCGTAGACGCCGGAGCGGCCCGCCCTCTGCACCTCCCGCGCCCGCGCCGTCAACCTGTCCCCCAGCTTTCCGGGGGCACAGAAGGTGATGGCGTTCTGCTGCGCGAAAGTGGACTGGTTGTAGCTGTTGCAGGCGAAGGCAAAGGCGCTGTCGGCAAGGGTGAAGATGAACCCGCCATGGCAGATCCCGTGACCGTTGCAGTAGTGTGCGCAGACTTCCAGCGACATCGCCGCGGTGCCCGGGCCAACTTCATCCAGCGACATGCCGAGCCATTGCGAGGCACGGTCCGAGGCCCACATGGCAGCGGCCGATCTGCTGGCACGCTCTTCGGCTGAGATGGTCACGCCCGCGCCTCCTTTTCCCTGACCTCTGGACATGTCTACCGAATAGGGAGGCAAACGCGCAATCCGGGTCGGGGACTTGAGGCCGTTTTCCGGTTCTACATCCCACGCAGATGGTCGATAACCCGGCCCGGCATCGTCAGGTCCGCCAGCGCTTCGTGCAGATCACGCTCGACGGATGTCAGGGGTTTGAACAGGGAGCCGAGACCCAGGAAATCCCCCCGGCGCGGCAGGGCCAGATACAGCGAGTCCCCCTCCATCGCGCAGGCGATAAAGCTCTTCCCAGCTTCGGACCGGGCAACCTCCATCAGCCCGCTCGTCAAACGGTCGTCGATATAGGCCCGCGCCGCATGCGGGTCGGAGGTGTAGGTCTCGTAGATGCTCCGGAACTCGGCGTCCCCGACATCGATCTTCTCAAGCCCCCTGCGACTGCCCGACAACAGCTCCGAGGACCAGTTCAGCAGTCCTCCCCGGTCCTTGCCGAAGAAGATGCGCGGCGCGGGGCCGTGGATCTGGATCTCGAACAGCAATCCGCGGAAGACCGTGCTGGTCCGTGTGCCCTTACTGGTTTTGGTGCGGTTCTTCAGGGTCGCCTCGATCATGGACCAGCCAAGCCCGTCATGCTCGCCGGTGACCTGGTCTTCCAGCGTCGAGACGTTGTGATTGGGCACGATGCCGACCCGCACGAAGTCCGACAGACTGATCCGCCTGTCGCCATACTCCATGCCGCCGAGGAACCCGCAGAGGATCGGCAGGATCTCGCCGCCCAGGCCCTGCTGCCATTGCTTCTCGAAATAGGCCTTGGCGATGAACGCGCCCGTCGCGCCGAAGCCGCCAGCGATCAGGCCGAGCATGGAATCGTAGTTTACCCCGCCGCCGATGCCGCCGACCCCTACAACGCCGGAGGACCCCATCCAGGTCATCGCCTTCTTGCGGTATTCCTTCCGCCTTTGCTCGTGGTCCTCGAGGATCGGGACGATCCGCGATTGGAAGACCTTGCCGAACCCCTGCTCGTAGGGTGCTGTCTCGGTAAAGGCATAGCTGGACATGGCGGTCTCCTCCCCGCCCGCAGTCTACGCCATGTGCCGGTGTGCGCCCAGAGCGTGCGGTCAGACCAGCACGGCGCGGCGTTCCTGGGCGCCTACGTGGAAGACCCTCTTGTAGCGCTCGACCTCGTCGCCCGGGCCCATCGCCTTGTTGGGGTTGTCCGACAGCTTGACGGTTGCGCGACCATCGGCCGAGATCACCTTACAGACCAGGCTGAACGGATCGAGGCGCCCATCCGGCGCCATCCCGCGGAAGTCATTGGTCAGCAGCGTCCCCCAGCCAAAACCAAGGCCGACGCGCCCGTTGAAATGGGCGTGCAGCCGGTGGATCTCGTCCGTGTCCAGCCCGTCCGAGAAGATCATCAGCTTCTCGGTGGGATCCTGGCCGTTGCGCCGCCACCATTCGATCACGAAATCTCCGGTACTGATCGGGTCGCCAGAATCGATCCTGACCCCGGTCCAGTAGTTCAACCAGCGCGGCGCGTTGTTCAGGAACTCCTCGGTTCCGTAGGTGTCGGGCAGGATGATGAGCAGGTTGCCAGCATAGTCCTTCTGCCAGTTCTCCAGGACCCGATAGGGCGCCGCGGCCAGATCCTCGTCGGACCGGGCGAGCGCGGCATGCACCATGGGCAACTCGTGTGCATTTGTGCCGACGGCCTCGACCTCGCGGCGCATGGCGATGAGGCAGTTGGAGGTGCCGATGAACTTCTCGTCCAGCCCCTCCATCATCGCCTGCACGCACCAGTCCTGCCATAGGAACCCGTGACGGCGTCGGGTGCCGAAATCGGCGATCCTGAGACCGTCCAACGCTTTCAGCTTCTGGATCTTCTCCCAGACCCGCGTCATCGCCTGAGCATAGAGCACCTGCAGTTCGAACTTGCCCATCCGTTTGAGCACGGCGCGCGACCGCAACTCCATGATGACCGCAAGCGCGGGGATCTCCCACATCATGGTCTCGATCCAGCGGCCTTCGAAGGTCAGCTCGTACTGATCGCCGCGGCGTTCGAGATGGTAGTCGGGGAAGCGGAAATTTTCGAACCAGTCCATGAAATCCGGCTCGAACATCCAGAGCTTGCCATAAAAAGTATTGCCGCGAAGCCAAGTGCTCTCGCCCCGGGACAGGCGGAGCGTGCGGATGTGGTCAAGCTGCTCGCGCAATTCGCCCTCGTCGATCAGACGGGCGAGCGGCACATCCGAGGAGCGATTGATCAGGCTGAAGGTTACCCGCGTATCCGGGTTATGGCGCAGCACCGATTGCGCCATGAGCAGCTTGTAGAAATCCGTATCGATCACGGAACGCACGATCGGGTCGATCTTGAAGTTGTGATTGTGCACCCGGGTGGCGATGTCTGTCATTGTGTGCCCGCTGGCTGGTATCCCCGGCGCAATCATGCACAGAAACGCGAGCCCGTCGAACCAAAGATTGAGGGCGCAAGTCGGGTATTCGCCGGGCGGGATGCTCATGGGTGCACGCATGCCGGGGGTGGCCTGAGGTGGTGGATCATGCCTCCGCATGTGTGATTAAATTTTAGTCAACTATGTTCGACGATGAAATTTTAGGCATTTTTTCTGCGCTTGATTTGGTCATGAAAAATCCATCCCCCGCCTATCACTCTGAAACGAATGAGGAAATCAGATTGTCGCTGAACTGGCACGCATCTTGAAACCAAGCAGGCGGAACGACATCAAGCAGTACGAGGGCTCAAGCATGAAGCTTGTTATCGCAGTGATCAAACCCTTCAAGCTCGAGGAAGTCCGGACTGCATTGTCCGGCCAGGGCATCCAAGGGCTGATGGTCTCGGAGGTGAAGGGGTTCGGGCGCCAGTCCGGCCATACCGAGATCTACCGTGGTGCAGAATACACCGTGAATTTCGTCCCGAAGCTGAAGCTGGAAATCGTCGTGAACGACGAGCAGGCCGACAGCGTCGTGGAAACCATCGCCAAGACAGCCCAGACGGGCAAGATCGGCGACGGCAAGATCTTTGTGCTCAACGTGGAGCAGGCGCTGCGCGTCCGCACCGGCGAGCGCGACACGGATGCGCTCTGACGCGTCCCCAACCTCAAACACAAGGAACGAGGGTAAACTCATGAAGAAACTTCTTCCCTTTGCACTGGGGTCGGCTGCGCTGCTGGCGGCCGGGCCGGTGCTCGCCCAGGAGGCGTCAGCCGAGGTTCCGGCGCACTCCGTCTGGGTGCTCAACACGCTGCTCTTCCTGATCGGCGGCTTCCTGGTCATGTTCATGGCCGCAGGCTTCTGCATGCTGGAGGCCGGTCTGGTCCGGTCGAAGAACGTGACCATGCAGTGCACCAAGAACATCGCGCTCTTCTCGATCGCGGCGGTGGGCTACTATGTCATCGGCTACAACCTGATGTATCCGCTGGGCTCCTGGTCGATCGGCACAGATGAAACCGGCGGTTATCTGGGCATCCTGTTCGCACCCGCGGTTCTGGAAGCCGTCGGCATCGCCGCGGACGGCGCGGATGATATCGAGTACGCCTCGACCGGGTCAGATTACTTCTTCCAGCTGATGTTCTGTGCCGCGACCGCGTCGATCGTGTCCGGTGCTCTGGCCGAGCGCATCAAGCTCTGGCCGTTCCTGATCTTCACCTTCATCCTGACCGCGATCATCTACCCGATCCAAGCGTCGTGGAAGTGGGGTGGTGGCTTCCTGGACAGCCAGTTCGGCTTCCTGGACTTTGCCGGTTCGACCGTGGTGCACTCCGTGGGTGGTTGGGCCGCTCTGGCAGGCGCCATCGTGCTGGGCGCGCGTCTCGGCAAGTATAAGGACGGCCGTGTACAGCCGATGCTGGGCTCGAACCTGCCGCTGGCAACGCTGGGCACGTTCATCCTGTGGCTGGGCTGGTTCGGCTTCAATGGCGGCTCGCAGCTGGCCATGGGCTCGATCGGTGACGCTGCCGATGTGAGCCGCATCTTCTCGAACACGAACGCAGCGGCTGCCGGTGGCGTGATCGCGGCGCTGTTCGCGACCCAGTTCGCCTATGGCAAGGTTGACCTGACCATGCTGCTGAACGGTGCGCTGGCGGGCCTCGTGTCCATCACCGCCGAGCCGCTGACCCCGACGCTCGGCGAAGCAACCCTGATCGGCGGAGTGGGCGGCCTGATCGTGGTCTTCACCGTGCCGATGCTCGACAAGATGGGCATCGACGACGTGGTCGGCGCCATCCCGGTCCACCTGTTCGCAGGGATCTGGGGCACCATGGCGGTGCTGCTGACCAACTCGGACGCGACCTTCATGGGTCAGCTGATCCCGATCGTCATCGTCGGTGTGTTCGTCTTCGTCGTCAGCCTGGTGGTCTGGTTCATCCTGAAGGCGGTCATGGGTATCCGTGTCTCGGAAGAAGTCGAGCTGAACGGCCTCGACAACTCCGAACTGGGCATGGAGGCCTATCCCGACTTCGGCAACCGCACCCAGTCGGCGATCTAAGCAATCCCCAGCGAGGGCTCTCATCCGGGCCCTCCTATTCACTGGCCGGGCGCTTGCGCCCGGCTTTTTTCATCCCTGCTGTTTATCACAGGGCTGATCTGAAACACGAACGGGCCTTGCACTGCGTAGATTTCCGCCTGTGGTTCTGGATCTACATTTGCGCTTTCCAGACAATTTTAAAAAAATGCTCGTAATCGTCGCGCCCTTCGGGCCAACTCCCACTTACAGTGTGTTTGTTCTCGAATAGCTTAATTCTCCGTGAACGTGCTGCGACGCAAATCGGCGCACCCCGTCAGATCCCATGCGGCGCGGAGCAAGCTTGACCCTCCTGAAAAAACACGGGACGAGGGCATATGACGCTCTGGATCCCACTTACCATCGCCGCCGCGTTCCTGCAGAACCTGCGCACCGCCTTGCAGAAGGCAATCAAGGGCCGTCTGTCCACCACGGGTGCTGCCTATTCGCGGTTCTTCTACGCCTGGCCTTTGGCGTTGCTTTACCTCTGGGGTCTCGTCGAGTTCGGCGGTTACGAGCTTCCAGAGATCAACGGCTGGTTCCTGCTCTTCTGCTTCCTCGGCGGGATCAGCCAGATCCTGTTCACGGTGATCCTGCTGTGGCTTTTTTCGTTCCGGTCGTTTGCCGTGGGGACCACGTTCTCCAAGCTCGAGGTGGTGCTGATCGCGGCCATCGGTGCGGTGCTGCTGGGCGATACGCTGACAGGGTGGGCGATCGTGGCCATTGCGGTGGGTGCCGTGGGTACGGTCGTGCTTGCGATGCAGGAGACCAAGCTGACCCTTGGCGGTCTGATGCGCGGGCTGGGCGAGAAGGCGACGGCCGTCGGGCTCCTTTCCGCCGCCACTCTGGGGGCGTCGGTGGTGTTCTTTCGCGCTGCCGGGCTGTCGCTGGAGGCCCCGGTGATCATCTCGGCGGCCTATGCGCTTGCGGTCTCGCTGGTGATGCAGACGGTGATGATGGGCGCCTGGTTCATCGCATTTGACCGCCCGCAACTGGCTGCGGTGATCCGTGAATGGCGCCGCGCAGTACCTGTGGGGGTCACAGGGATGCTGGGTTCGGTCTGCTGGTTCACTGCCTTCACCCTCCAGAACGCCGCCTATGTGCGGGCGGTCGGGCAGATCGAACTGATCTTCACCTTCATCGCCTCGGTCTTCTTCTTCAAGGAGACGATCTCGCGGTCGGAAATCGCGGGTATTCTGCTCATCCTCGCGGCCATCCTCTTGATTCTGCTCGCCGCCTGAGATGGAGCTTGGCGTCACGGTCCCGGTGATGCTCGCGATTGCGGCGATCTACTTTGTCGCCGGGGCGGTAAAGGGCGCATCGGGGTTTGGGCTTCCAGTGATCGCGGTCGCACTCCTGCCCTTTGTCGTGCCCGTCGAGATGGCGCTTGCGCTGAATGCGGTCGTCATTTTCACCACGAACCTCCAACAGATCCGGCAGGCGGGTGAAATCCGGGCAGGACTCTCGGCCGCATGGCCGATGATGGCAGGCATGGCCATCATGGTGCCGCTCGGAGCATTTTTCGCAGAGGGCATCCGCGAGCAGACGCTGATGGCGATCCTCGGCGCATTCATCCTGCTGTTCGTCGCCTCGAACTTCGTGAACCCCAGCCTGCGCATCCCCGCGGGCTATGAACAGCGCACCGGTTTTGGCATGGGGCTGGTGTCCGGCGTGGTCGGCGGGCTGACCTCGGCACCGGGACCGATCTTCGTGACCTATGTGGTGGCGCTGCACCTTCAGCGCGCAGTCTTCATGACCGCACTCGGGTTCATCATGTCGCTGTTCGGGCTGACGGTAGCGCTCTCATATGCCTGGGTCGGGATCCTGCGCTGGGAGCATACGGCGCCGGTGCTCCTGTCCCTTCCACCCGTTCTGGCCGGGATGTGGCTGGGCAACCTCTGGGCAAAACGCCTTCCGCTGGAGAGTTTTCGCAAGATTGTGCTGATCCTTCTGGGGGTGATTGCCTGCATGCTGATCCGGCGGGCGCTGGCATAGAGGGCCGCGAATACCCACCTCCATAGTAAGAAGGTGATGCAGCACACCGAAGAAGGCCTGATGGCGGCCCGACTTCAACTGACCGCCCCCGACAAGGCCTCCTTCACCCTCATCGCCATGAGCCACGTGGCCGAACAGGCGTTCTACAATCTGGTCAGCAAGGATCTGGACGCACACGACGCGGTTTTGTGCGAGGGCGCGCCGGGAAGAAACCTCATGGCCGTGTTTCAACGTGCACTGGCCGTGAAGGGGCGGGTTGCGCAATGCGACGCTCTGCCGTGGACCGGCCAGCCGCACTGGTATTCTGCCGACATGGATCCGGGGGTCCTGACCAGACGTCTGCTGCGGGCTCTCAGTTGGCGGATGATTCCCATTTCGCTGGTGCTCGTACTCGTGTTGCTCGTTGGCCGGACGCGGTGGTTTCATTCCGTGGCCGATGCCGACGAGGCAAACGACCCGGAGGACCGCCAACCGGGCGACGGGATCGAGAACGCGATCGGGGTGGCGGCCAAGCGGGTGCTGCTGGACGAACGGGACGCCATTCTTGCCGGATACTGCGCCTCCATGATGGAAGGATGGGCAGGTTGCCGGATCGCCGTGCCCTGGGGCGCCGGGCATATCCCGCAACTTGCGCACTTTCTGATCGAGGATTTCGGCTACGAGATTGCCGACATCAGATGGCAGCGGATCCACGCCTGAGACCTTGACCCCGGACCTCCGGCGCGCTCACCTCTCCTCAGACATAGGAGGTTTGGTATGCACCGTTCCGTCAAGAACCTGCTCGACGCCCGGTTCGGAGACGCCCCTGACGTGCCCGATTTGGCCGAGGGGCTGGCCGACATGGCGGGCCGTGGAGTGTGTCGGGCCTACAAGCCCGATCCGGTCGACCCGGACCTGATCCGAACCTTGTGCGGTGTCGCGCTCTCGGCTCCCTCGAAGTCCGATCTCCAGCAGCGCGACATCGTGGTGGTCACCGATCCTGCGATCCGCGCGCGGATTGACGAGATGACCGGTTTTGACTGGCAGGCCGACGCGCCGGTGATGCTGGTCTTTTGTGCCAATCATGCGCGCTTTCATGCCTGCCACCAGATGGCCGGCTTGCCGGTTGTGAACGATCATCTGGACGGGTTCTTCAACGCGTCGGTGGATGCCGGGATTGTCCTGGGGGCGTTCGTTGCGGCGGCAGAACGGGTCGGCCTCGGCTGTTGTCCGCTCTCCGTGCTGCGCAACCACGCCCAAGAACTTTCCGTGCTGCTTGGCCTGCCCGACCGGGTCATTCCCGTTGCAGGGCTTTCCATCGGCTGGCCGGCGCGGCCGGGACAGATCTCACCGCGGATGTCGCTTGCAGCGACGGTGCACGAAAACCGGTTTGCCGAGGATCCGGTCGAAGGTATCCGGGAGTACGATACCCGCAGGCGCGGCTTGCACGACTTCGCCCAACGTGATCCGGAGAAGTACGGGACCAAAGCCGACTACAGCTGGTCAGACGACAAGGCACGCCAGTACCAAACGCCTCAACGCACGGACTGGGGTGCGCTCGTCCGCGCGAAAGGGTTCCGACTGGATTGAGCCCCGCCGCGTGCGTCACAGCCCCAGCGTATGTCGCGTCGACTGCAGCATGCCGGAAGAGTGCTGCGACAGGCGCTGCATCTCGTTGGCAATCACGCGGAAGGCGGCACCGGACTGGCCAGCCCGCGACGCCTCGACGCTGGCGTTTATGGCCAGAATGTTGATCGCCCCCGACATCCGCTCCAGATCGGTGATCGCCGTGGACATATGCTGGCGAATGCCCGCGCTGTTGTCGATCTCCGACTGCCATTTCTCGGTCAGTGACTCGACCTGCCGAAGGAAACCCGAGGTCCGGATGCGCAAAGC
>JBCDID010000114.1:0-9235 GCA_038749355.1 Pseudomonadota bacterium
GGATCATACCGATTGGGATCGTCACCGCTGTAATTGGCGTCCCGTTCCTCTTCTCTCTCCTGATCCGCGGTGGGCGGCGGTACTGGTGATGTTCTTAATCAATGAACTTTCCGTTGGGTATTCAGGCGTCCCGATCGTGCAGGGGGCCTCTTTTTCAGCATCGCCTGGACATCTAACGGCGTTGATCGGGGCGAATGGGGCCGGCAAATCGACGATGCTCAAAGCGATTGCAGGTCTGTTGCCCAGCTCCGGCACGGTTCAGATCGACGGAGGCGCAATCGATCCACGCCAAGACGTGGCTTACATGCCCCAGGACACGTCTGCCGCATCTGGCTTGACCATGCTAGAGGCCGTGATGCTGGGACGTCTTCGTTCGCTGGGCTGGCAAACACCGCCGGACGTTATCCAAGCCGCCGCCGATTTATTGGATAGGTTTGGTTTGGCAGACTTGGCCGAGCGCCCCTTAATTGACGTCTCCGGGGGGCAGCGCCAGCTTGCATTCCTTGCGCAGGCTTTGATGCGACGCCCGAAGGTTCTTCTTCTGGATGAACCGACGGCAGCATTGGACCTGCGCCATCAGATGCTGGTGCTCGAAACAGTTGCCAAGGATGCGTCGGATAGCGGCGTCATTGTAATTCTGGCCATGCATGATCTTTCCCTGGTGGGACGGTTCACAGATCATGTGGTGTGTCTGAAGGATGGTCAGGTTCTCAGTTTTGGCACACCCACAGATACTATGACGGAACGGCGCCTCCAGGAAATGTATGGCGTACGCGTGGAGATCGAACTGCTAGGCGGACGGCCTCGGGTAGAACTCTTGGGTACGGCAGAAGTCTAGCTGAGTTGGTTAATCTGCGCTGACGCCAATCTTCGGGCTCAATCCGCGCATACGTTGGGCTTTGGACAAATGTTTGAAAGTGGCGCACCCTCCGCTTAGGACTTACAGCCGTTCTTGGGGTTAGATCGTACCTTCGATCTTCGAACCTGCAACGAATGGCGGGAGACGGGAATGCAGGCGCAGAAGTTGGCGTGGTGATGAAGGTCAGCAACGCGAGCTGTGTCTAGAAAGACCACGTCCGCTTCCTGCGCGTTGCACACATTTGTGCAGAGCGCAGCAAACTTCCGCTTTGTGCCAAAAAAGATTCGCTTAGGATCCCGGTGTGGTGGTGGCTGATTTCGCTCTGAATCCTGACCACGCCGGGTGTATGCTGGCTTTTGCGTCGCGATGTCTGGCAGGTCACATGCCTGCGCGATGAGCTATCCGATGTCCAAGAAAGGCGCAACGCAGTAACCCATGGGCGCTTCTAGGCCAGATGGCAGTCAAAGGAAATCTGGCGGTATTCGTCCATATGCTTCCATAAATGAGCATCAAAGCATGACGTCAATTGTCCCCTGATCGTGCGGCCGCTCGGCAGCATGTTCGTTAAGTCATTGATTTATTGGTGGGTGTACTAGGGCTCGAACCTAGGACCCGCTGATTAAGAGTCAGCTGCTCTACCAACTGAGCTATACACCCCCAAAGCGAGATTGCGCACCTAGTGCACCCTCCGGCCTGATGCAAGGGCAAACTTCAGCGGTCCGGGTCGGAGTTCTTCGGAAGGATCGCCAGAAACAGCTGTTTCATCGCCCGGGCAAAGGCATCAGGGTCTGCCTTAGCGATCTTAAGCACCCGCATAAACCCGTGCGCCTGCCACTCGGTGCCTTTGCAGAATGTCGCGTTCACGGAGAACGCTTCTGTCATCGGTCCGGCCGTGTTCGCTTCGCTGCTTAGCTTGCAGTCCTCAAAGCTGTTCGGCACATCGTCCTGCGGATTGAAGTGCAGCACAAGCCGCCAGCCATGCCCGTTCGCCGAGTGCCCCGGCGCGACCGCGTGGAACCGGACTCCCTGGGCAGACCCGTTCGGCGGACGCATTGCAGCGGCCAGCTCGGCGTGCGGCACATCGTTCAGAAACGGGCGGCCGTGAAACTCAACTGGAATGCCTCTCGCATCCTGCATTACTACGAGCTGGTCCTGGGTCATGTGGTGCAGCCGGTCGACATGGGTGATGACCGTCGGCTCGTCGCAACCTGTCAATGCAAGCAGCCCGAACAGCACCAGAACCTTGCGCATCACGGCTCTCCTTTGACCTTGCGCTCCCTGTGGAACACGTAAACCCCGGCGCCGATGATGATCGCTGTCCCCACCCATGTGAGCAAGTCGGGGAAGTCGCCGAAGATCCACCAGCCAAAGAGCGTGGCGGAGACGATCTCGAGGTATTGCATTGGCGCGAGCACGCTGGCGGGCAGCATCGACAGAGCCAGCACCAGCATCTGATGCGTCAGCACCGCCATCGCGCCCATCCCGAGGAAGAGCCAGGCTTCTCGCACCGTCGGCCAGTCCAGAACCAGGACCGTGACGTCCGCCCCATGGCCCCACAAACACGCGGCGCCGATCACAACCGAGGACCCGACCCCGGTCCAGAACTGCAATGCCAGCAGATTGCCGCCAACTGTCATGACACGGTTGATCAGCACGTAACCCGCAAACCCAAGGGCTGTCCCGAGGGGCAACAAAGCGGTCGGCCCGTAGGCGGCGAAGTTCGGGCGGATCACGATCATGGCCCCGATCAGGCCCACCAGCACAGCCAGGATTCGCCGCCAGCCGATCTGCTCCTTCAGGATCAGGGCTGACAGGACCGTCAGGATCAGAGGCTCGACAAAGAAGATCGCGATGGCGTTGGCGATCGGCATCACCTGCAGCGCTGCGTTGAAACATAGGAGTGCCGCGGCCAGAAATACGCCTGCCACCCAGTGCCCCAGCCGCGGTCGGGACCATTGCGAGAACAGTGCCAGAAGCGGGAGCAGCAGTGTCGTCTGTATCAGGAACCGCCCCAGGACCGTCTGTCCCGGTGACACGGTCTGGGTCAGCAGCTTCGCAAACACATCCATTCCGGGCGCGATCAGGAACGCCACCGTGATGATCAGCAATCCGGTCTGTCGGGAAGGTGCAGGCGCGCGCATCTATTGGTCGTAATCCAGGTGCACCTTGGGTGTCAGGGGATAGGCCTGGCAGGAGAGCACGTAGCCGCGTTCGACCTCATAGTCCTCGAGCGCGTGGTTAGCTGCCATCTCGACTTCTCCGGACACCAGCTTGGCGCGGCAGGTCGAGCAGACCCCTGCGCGGCACGCGTAGGGCGCCTCGATATCGGCCTCCAGGATCGCGTCGATCAGGGGCGCGTCCGCCCGTGCCTCCAAAGTCTGCGTGGCGCCGTCCAGCGTGACGGATACCTCGATACCGCCGTCGACTTGGTCCGGCAGCGCCTGCCGTGGTCGGTTCAGGCGGCCTTCCTGTGGTGCGGAGAAGAGTTCGTAATGGATGGCCTCCTTCGCCATGCCGTGCGCCTCCAGCGACCGGGCAATTCCCCGCATCATCGGCTCCGGCCCGCAGATGAACGCCAGATCCGCGCGCTCCACGTCAATCCAGTGGGCAAAAAGGTCGGCGCATTTCTCCTCGGTAACTCGCCCGCTGAAGAGCTCGATCTCCTGGCTGTCCTGTTCAAGCACGTGGATGACGCTGAGGCGCCCTAGATGGAGGTCCTTCAGGTCTTCGACCTCGGTTCGAAACATGATCGTGTTCGCGCGCCGGTTCGCATAGATCAGCGTGATGGTCGATTGGGGCTCTGCTGCGAGCACGGTCCGCATGATGGATAGGACGGGGGTGATCCCTGACCCTCCCGCAAAGCAGAGGTAGTGCCGGGCCTTGCGGGGTTCCAAAGGCGCATGGAAGCGGCCCATCGGCGGCATGGCTTCCAACACGTCGCCGACCTCGATCTCCTCGTTGGCGAATGTCGAGAACGCGCCGCCGGGCACCTTCTTGATGCCCACCTGAAGCACGCCGTCCTCGGTGCCTGAGCAGATGGAGTAGTTTCGGCGGATCTCCTGCCCGTCGATCTCCTGGCGGAAGGTGAGATACTGGCCCTGGATGAAGTGGAAGGCGTCGACGTCGAACTCCTTCGGTCGCAATGTGATCTCGACGGCCTCCCGGATGGTCTGCCGGACGCCGGTGACGGTAAGCGGGTAGAAGCGCGCCATTGGCCCTCAGATGCACTTGAAGTAGTCGAAGGGTTCCAGGCAGTCGCGGCACCGCCATTGCGCCTTGCAGGGGGTGGAGCCGAACTGGCTGATCCGCTCGACATTGGCGGACTGGCAAAGGGGGCAGCGTTCCGGTTGGCCGGCAGCCGTGGGCGGCGCGATGCCATATTCCTCCAACCGGGCGCGGCCTTTGTCTGACAGCCAATCGGTGGTCCAAGCCGGTGAGAGTTGCTGGCTGACGCGGACCCGGTCAATGCCCCGTGCGCGCAGCGCGGTTTCGATGTCCATCGAGATCACGGACGTGGCGGGGCAGCCGGAATAGGTCGGTGTAATGGCGATCTGCAAGTCCTCGCCATGCCAGGCGACCTCGCGAACGATCCCGAGATCGACCACCGAGATTACCGGGATCTCGGGGTCCGGCACCTCGTCCAGCCAGGACCAGACCAGTTCTATGGAGGCGCGCCCCTTGTTGTGCCCTGCGGGCCCAGTCGAGGGCTCTGCCCTCGAGCTCCCGAGGAATTTCAGGCAAGATGAAGGGGGAGGCGCGCTTGCTGTCGTCATCTCACCACGTGGCCCCGGGATAAGCGCGTTGCAACCACTGCATCTGGCTCAGCATGTGGCCGAGATGTTCCGAGTGGCGGGCGCCTGTCTTGCCGCCCTTGTGCGAAAAGTCGCTCTCGGGACGGGTCAGTGTCGCCTCCGCCAGTACATCCGACAGGCGCGTTAGATAAGCAGGGCGGAGTGTGTCCAGATCAGGCGCGATCCCGGCCTCAGCCATATCGTGGTCCAGAGCGTCCGGTGTGCAGAACTCGCCCACATAGGGCCAAAGCAGATCGAGTGCCGCCTGCATGCGCGTTCGGCTTTCGTCGGTCCCGTCGCCAAGCCCGATCACCATGGCCTGCGAACGGTCGAGGTGATAGGCGGCCTCCTTCCGGGACTTCTCCGCAATCTCGGCGATTTGCGGCCGAGTGCTGCCGGTCAATGCGCCCAGCATCTCCACGTGCCAGGCGTCGAACAGGAACTGGCGCATCATGGTCTGGCCGAAGTCTCCATTCGGTTGCTCGACGAGCAGAACGTTGCGGAAATCCCAGACGTCGCGCAGGAACGCGAGGTCATCCGCTGACCGCCCCTTGCCCTCGATCTCGCCCGCCAAACCCAGCCACATCTGCGACTGGCCGATCAGGTCGAGCGCAGTGTTGGCGAGCGCGATGTCCTCCTCAAGCGCAGGCCCATGGCCGCACCACTCGGACAAGCGCTGGCCCAGCACCAGCGCATTGTCGCCCATGCGAAGCACCCACGCATCGACACCCGCGATCGCCATCACATGGCGCCCACATCGTCGGGGATGTCGAAGAAGGATGGATGCCGGTAGACCTTCGACCGCGCGGGTTCGTACAGTGGCCCTTTGTCCGAGGGCGAGGAGGCGGAGATGTGCTCAGCCTCCACCACCCAGATGCTGACGCCCTCGTTGCGCCGCGTGTAGACGTCACGCGCATGGCGGATCGCGGTTTCGGCATCGGGGGCGTGCAGGCTGCCCATATGCCGGTGCGACAACCCGTGGCTCCCGCGAATAAAGATCTCCCAGAGCGGCCATTCCTGTGCCATCAGCCACGCCCCCTCTCGTCACTCAATCCGGGCCCCGGCACGGGGTTCAGCGCCTGCCCGAAAGCAATCCGATGCCCGTCCGGATCCAACACATCGAAATCGATACAACCATAGTCGTTGGGCCGGTGCATCTCGGTGGGCGAAACGCCTTCTGCGAGGAATTCGCCGCGCAGGGCCTCCGCATCATCCACATAGACGTAAGCCGCCCACCATTGGTTGAGCGGTACGGCACCTTCCCCGCGGTCCAGTGCCAAGGTGACATCACCGCGTTGGATGATCGCGAAGCCGGGAGGATCGCCCCATGTCCCGTGGCTGGCAAAGCCGAGCCTGTCGTAGAAGGCCAGGGACGCCGTCACATCGCTGACTTGCAGAACGGGCATGGCGCGTTGGGTCTTCATGCCGGCACAGGGGTGAGAGCTTCGGTGCCAAATACAGTGCGGGATGGGCCTTTGCGGGTCAGCAGTTCCAGCATGGCTAGAGCCTCGCGACCGTCGGGGCGATGGTCTTTGGCAATCGGCCAAGTGGCGAGATAGGGGCGGCCAAGCGGTTGGAACCATTCGTTCCCGCGCAACCGAAACCGTTTGTGGATTGTCGACCAGGTGAACCGGCGCAGACTGTCCAGATCCTTCCAGACCGAGAGCGTGAAGGTCATCAACGGATCACCGGGGAACTGAGGCGCATCGGGGCCTTCCTCGTCCTCCAGCCGCCAGACATAGCCCGGTGAGCGTGCGGCCACGGCATTCATCCGGTCGATATTGTTGGTGAACTCCGCCATGCGCGGATCGTCCAGCGGCCAGCGTGCCCGGGCGATGTTGAACTGCGCCAGCATTCACTCTGCAGCCACACGGCGGACGGCCTTCTTCTCGGCGTGGGAGGAGAGCGCGTCCCGCACCCAGGCGCCTTCATCCCAAGCGCGCTTACGGTCGGCCAGGCGCTCGGTATTGCAGGGACCGTTGCCCTTCAGCACATCGTAGAACTCGGACCAGTCGGGTTCCGAGAAGTCGTAATGCCCGCGCGCCTCGTTCCACTTCAGATCCGGGTCAGGCACGGTCAGGCCAAGATACTCCGCCTGCGGGGCGGTCTGGTCGACAAACTTCTGCCGAAGCTCATCATTCGAATTCATCTTGATCTTCCACGCCATGGACTGCGCCGAATGCACGGAATTCGCGTCCGACGGCCCAAACATCATCAGCGAGGGATACCAGAAGCGGTTCAGGGCATCCTGTGCCATCTTCTTCTGCGCATCCGTCCCGTTCGCCATCTTCATCATGATGTCGAAGCCCTGGCGCTGGTGGAAGCTCTCCTCCTTGCAAATGCGGATCATGGCGCGCGAATAGGGCCCGTAGGAGGTCCGCTGCAGCGGCACCTGGTTCATGATCGCGGCCCCGTCCACCAGCCAGCCGACCGCCCCCAGATCGGCCCAGGTCAGCGTGGGATAGTTGAAGATGGACGAGTATTTCATGCGCCCATCGAGCAGCTGCTCCGTAAGGTCGTCGCGCGTGACGCCGAGTGTCTCGGCCGCGCAATAAAGGTACAATCCGTGCCCCGCCTCGTCTTGCACCTTGGCGAGCAGGATCGCCTTGCGCTCGAGCGTCGGCGCACGCGTGATCCAGTTTCCCTCGGGAAGCTGCCCGACAATCTCGGAATGCGCATGCTGGCCGATCTGGCGGATCAGCGTCTTGCGGTAGCCCTCGGGCATCCAATCCTTGGGCTCGATCTTCTCGCCGGCATCGACGCGGTCCTGAAAGCGGCGCTCCTCCTCGGACATCTCATCCCGAGGTTTCACACCTTTCCCGGTCGACTTGACCATTTGCGCGTACATCTGCGCCTCCCGTCGCTTGCGGTTTGGGCCGCTAGACCCAAGGAATACCCTAGCCCGCCAAGAGTTGCGAGAGAGTTTGACAGACTGCCATCGCCAAGCCAACTCTGCGCAAAAAGGGAGGGCATGCCATGACCGAGGCGTATACGCGCGATCTCGACCGCAATCCGGCGAATTTCCAGCCGCTCACCCCGCTCAGCCTGCTGAAGCGGTCGGCTGCGGTGTTTCCGGAGAAGCTGGCCGTGGTGCATGGGCCGGTTCGGCACGACTATCGGACGTTCTATGCGCGGTCCCGGCAGTTGGCGTCAGCTTTGGAACAGGCGGGGGTTCAGCGCGGGCAGACGGTCTCGGTGCTGCTCTTGAACACGCCGCCCATGTTGGAAGCGCACTATGGCGTGCCGATGGTTGGCGCGGTCCTGAATGCCTTGAACACGCGGCTGGACCCGGCCGGGATCGCTTTCATCCTGGATCATGGCGAGAGCCAACTCGTGATCGTCGACAGCGAACTCGCACCCCTGCTGCGCGATGCGCTGCCGCTGATGGAGACGCCGCAACCCAAGGTCGTCGAGTATGTGGATCCAACCGTGGGCGTGCCCGCAATCGGAATTGGCGAGGATTATGAAGGGTTTATCGCCAAGGGAGGCCCGGACTACGACTGGCACATGCCCGCCAACGAATGGGACGCGATTGCGCTGAACTACACCTCCGGGACCACGGGCAACCCCAAGGGCGTCGTCTACCACCACCGCGGCGCGTACCTTCTGGCGACCGGCAACGTGGTGCACGCGGGCATGGGCGGGGACGCGAAGTACCTCTGGACGCTCCCGATGTTCCACTGCAACGGCTGGTGTTTCCCTTGGTCCGTATCGGTGAACGCGGGCACGCATGTCTGCCTGCGGGCAGTGCGGGCGAAGGCGATTTTCGACCTGATCGCGGACGAAGGCGTCACCCATATGTGCGGCGCGCCGATCGTGATGTCGACGCTTCTGAATGCACCAGCGGAGGAAAAACGCGAGTTTTCTCATAGGGTTGACTTCCGCACGGCAGCAGCGCCTCCGCCCGAGTCCGTGCTCGCGGCTATGGGCGATGCCGGGTTCGATGTGACGCATCTCTATGGGCTGACGGAGGTCTACGGCCCCGCGGTCATCAACGAATGGAAGGACGAATACAACGCCCTGCCCATCGCCGAGCAGGCCGCCCTGAAGGCTCGCCAGGGGGTCAACTATCAGGCGCTGGAAGGCATCGACGTGATGGACCCCGAGACCATGACCTCGGTCCCCCGCGACGGTGAGACCATCGGCGAGATCATGCTGAAGGGCAACGTCGTCATGAAGGGTTACCTGAAGAACCCGACGGCAACTTTGGAAGCGTTTTCAGGGGGTTGGTTCCACTCGGGCGACCTCGCGGTGATCCATCCGGATGGCTATGTGCAGATCAAGGACCGGGCAAAAGATGTCATTATATCGGGCGGCGAGAACATTTCGTCGATCGAGGTTGAGGATGTGCTGTTCAAGCACCCCGCTGTCGCGATGGTTGCGGTCGTCGCAAAGCCGGATGAAAAGTGGGGCGAGACCCCATGCGCCTTCGTCGAATTGCGCGACGGCATCGCGGTCAGCGAAGATGAACTCATCACGTTCTGTCGCGATAACTTGGCGCGCTTCAAGTGTCCGCGCCATGTTGTGTTCGGTCCATTGCCGAAAACGTCGACCGGAAAGGTCCAGAAGTTCGCCCTGCGCGCCC
>JBCDID010000115.1:0-9221 GCA_038749355.1 Pseudomonadota bacterium
GGCCCGCGAGGGCCGAGAGTATGGCTGTGCGCATGGGTCCCTCCGTTTGACATGCACGATAAGCTGCACGCAACGCATTGACCATCGTGCCGCGATCACATCCTATTGTGCATCTTGTGGACTGATTGGAAGACCGGAGCAGATATGTTCAGACAGACCTTTTTCACCCTGAAAACCCTCCTTGTTGCCGCCGTGCTTATGACGCCCCTGCCGGGGCTGGCGGGCCCGGCCTATGAGCCGAAACGCGGCACGGCGGAGCGCAAGCAGTTGATGAACGCGGCGCGCCCGTTTGCCGAAGAAAACCTGGGCAAGCCCGTGCAGTTCGTGGTCGAGACGCTGCGGGTGGATGGCCGCGTGGGGTACGCCTTCCTGACGGCCCAGCGCCCGGGCGGCAAGGCGATCAACATGCGCGATACGCCATTCAGCCGGAAATTCGGGTATGATCCGAACACCTATCCAGGCATGGCCGTGACGTTCTCGAAGACAGGCGGACGCTGGGTGTTCGATGGCGGCGAGATCAGCCCCTTTGAGCCGCTTACCGGGCCGCGCATTTGTGCGAAGTACAAGACGGTCCTCAGCCCTGGGCTCTGCTGATGCACCGCGTAGGGTGCATCCGGTTCCCGCGCAGGCGGGAGGCAGATGCACCGTAGCCCGAAGGGCTAGTCCGTGGTGCTCACTGTCACCTTGATCATCTGATCTGGGCTTGCGGGTGGCTCGCCGCGGGTGATGGCATCGACGTGCTCCATGCCCTCGGTGACGCGGCCCCAGACCGTGTACTGATTGTTCAGGAAATGCCCGTCGTCGAACATGATGAAGAACTGGGAGTTCGCGGAGTTTGGATTCTGGGCACGCGCCATCCCGCAGACACCCCGATCGAAGGGCAGCTTGGAGAACTCGGCATCCAGGTTCTCCATGTCGGACCCACCGGTGCCTGCGCGCGGGCTGCACCGGCCATCCTCGCCGACGACGCCGTGTTCGACATCCCCGGTTTGCGCCATGAAGCCGTCGATCACGCGGTGAAAGGCCACGGCGTCATACTTGCCCGCCTCGGCCAGTTCCGCAATGCGTGCGACGTGCAGCGGCGCCACATCGCGCAGCATTTCGATTTTGACGACCCCGTCTTTCAGTTCGATATTCAGATGCTGTTTGCTCATGCCTGTCTCCTTTTTGTGTTCTGCCCTGTCGCTGAGCGGCTTTATTCGCTGTCCACCCAGACCCGGATCATCTGGTCTGGGTTCGCGGGCGGCTCGCCGCGGGTGATGTTGTCCACGTGGCTCATCCCGTCCACGACGCGGCCCCAGACCGTGTAGTTATTGTTCAGGAAGTGCCCGTCCTCGAACATGATGAAGAACTGGCTGTTCGCCGAGTTCGGGCTCTGCGAACGGGCCATGCCCACCACGCCTCGGTCGAATGGGACGGGCGAGAATTCGGCCGGGATATTGGGCAGCTTCGACCCGCCGGTTCCCGCACGCCGCGACACGGCGCCGTCCGCGCCGACCTTGCCATGTTCGACATCGCCGGTTTGCGCCATGAAGCCGTCGATCACCCGGTGGAACGCGATGCCATCATACCCACCATCGGCAGCAATCGCCTTGATTTGCGCCACGTGCTTGGGTGCCACATCGTCCATAAGCTCGATCTTCACCACGCCGCTCTTCAGCTCGATGTTCAGGAAGTCCTTGGCCATGGCGGGTGCGGCGAGGGCCATCGCACCCGCGGCGACGAGTGCGGTGAGGAGGGATCGGATCATGTGAAGCTCCATTCTCAAGATTGCGCGTGCCTAGCGTGTTCGGCATCCTCGGTCAAACGGGTCGAGCAGCCGTATCCGGCATCCATGGTCGCCACCCAATCACAACCACAGCGCGCACATGAATGAGCTCAAATTCCAATGGGTGGCATTTCACTGTCATCGAATCGAGATCTTCGTCCTTATAGTCGGTGTCGGGCGGGTCATGATCAGATCCCGTCCGCACATCCATACGCAGCAAGCCCCGTCAGGGCCTGGCCCTGTCGGAGCAGCCACGAGGAAAAACAAATGACTCACGACGACAGGGAAGAAATCTCGTTCGACGACTGGGACGAACTCGTCAGTCCACGCCCCGAGGAATGCGACTTTGACCGGGTGGTCGAGGCGGCCATCTCCAGGCGCGGCTTCATGGGTGGCGTGCTGGCGTTCGGGTCGTTCGCAGCTCTTGGCGGCACCATGACCTCGACCGACGCGATGGCGGCCTCGAACCGCTTTGCTTTCGATGCAATCGGAACCAACAGCGCAGACGACATCACGCTGCCTCCGGGCTACAAGATGGACGTCCTGGTCCGCTGGGGCGACCCGATCCTGCCCGGCGGGACCGAGTTCGACCACGCAACCCGCGGGAACTCGGAAAGCCAGGCACTCGCCTTTGGTGACAACAATGACGGCATGGATGTCTTCCATCACGAGGGCAAATTCCTGCTGGCGGTGAACAACGAATACACCAACCGCAACATCATCTCGGTCACTGCCGTGGACAAGGTAATCTCGGATGAGGACGACATCGCCAAGGGCATGATGGCACATGGTCTGTCGGTGATGGAGATCGCCTTTGCCGACGGGAAATGGTCCGTCGTCTCGGACAGCCCCTACAACCGCCGCGTCACACCCAAATCCACACTGGCGCTGACTGGCCCTGCCGCAGGCCACGACCTGGTGAAGACCGCCGGAGACCCGAGCGGCCAGACATCGATAGGCACCTGGAACCACTGCGGCAACGGCGTGACCCCCTGGGGCACCTATCTGGCCTGCGAGGAGAACTTCAACGGCTACTTCTCGGCCTCGGACGAGGCCAGCGCCGATGATCCTGCCTTCAAGCGCTATGGCGTGAAGGCCAAGGACTGGGGCTATAGCTGGTCCAAGATCGACGATCGTTTCGACATCACCAAGAACCCGAACGAGCCCAACTGCGCGGGTTACGTGGTTGAGCTTGATCCCACCGATCCCAACTCGACCCCGAAGAAGCGCACCGCACTTGGCCGGTTCAAGCACGAGAACGCCGAGGCCGTCGTCAACGCCGATGGTCGTGTGGTGATCTATATGGGCGATGACGAACGGGGCGAGTTCATCTACCGCTATGTCTCGGACGGTGTCTATGCGCCGGGTGTCGACACGGACGCGCTTATGGAGAACGGCACCATCTCGGTGGCCAAGTTCAACGAGGACGGCAGCGGCCAGTGGATGGAACTGACGCCGGAGAACACGGGCATGGCCTCGAAGGCCGAGATCTGCATCCATACCCGGCAAGCGGGCTCGGCGGTCGGCGCCACCACCATGGACCGCCCGGAATGGGTTGCTGCCAATCCTAAGGCCCCAGAAGTCTATTGCTGTCTGACCAACAACAAGAACCGTGGCGTGAAACCGAATGCTGGTGGGGATGACACATCCGTCAACGGCCCGAACCCGCGTGAGGCCAACAAGTACGGCCAGATCGTCCGCTGGAAGCCGGATGGTGGCGATCACACAGCCTCGGGCTTTGCCTGGGACCTCTATGTGCTGGCCGGCAACCCGACCGTGCATTCAGACGACCGCGCAGGCTCGTCGAACGTGAACGCGGACAACATGTTCAACTCGCCTGATGGCCTGAAGTTCGATGGCAATGGGCTGCTCTGGATCCAGACGGACGGCAAGTACTCGAACGAGGGCGATTTCGCCGGGCAGGGCAACAACCAGATGCTGGCGGGCGACCCGGTGACGGGTGAGATCCGTCGTTTCCTGGTGGGTCCGAAGGAGTGCGAGGTTACCGGACTGTGCTGGTCGCCGGATCGCAAGACCATGTTCGTCGGTATCCAGCACCCGGGTGAGCGTGGGGACAGCCACTGGCCCGAGGGTGGTGATGCTGTGCCGCGTTCGGCCATCATCGCGGTGACGCGTGAGGATGGTGGCCTGGTCGGCTAGGCCTTCCACACTCAAACCTTCGAGGCGGGGCTGGGAATAGCCTCGCCTCTGTCTTTTAGCCCTTCGGGCGCAGGTGCATCACGTCGCGTCAAGCGCGACTTTGGATGCACCCTACGCGGCGCCTGACCACAAGCGCCGTGTAGGATGTCATCCAAAGTGTGCTTGCACACGTGATGCACCCTTGTCTTGCGCCGTCTGGACAGGGATGCTGGCGGCATGGATATCCATGACATCAGCCTCGTGACCGACGAGGCAGCCCTGCGTTCCCTGCACCACGCCCCCATGAGTCGGGCGACCGACAAGGTGCTGACGGCGCTTGATCACCACTGCCGCCAGATCATCAGCCTGTCGCCTTTCTGTGTTCTCTCGACCCAAGGCCCAGGGGGCGCGGATGTGTCGCCGCGCGGAGATCCTCCGGGGTTTGTGCGCATCCTGGACGACCGCACCCTGCTGCTGCCCGACCGGGTCGGCAACAACCGGCTGGATGCAATGGTCAACATCCTCTCGAACCCATCGGTTGGATTGCTGTTTCTGGTCCCCGGCATGAAAGAGACCCTGCGCGTGAACGGCAAGGCCCGGATCACCGATGACATCCACCTGCTGGCCGACAGCGAAATGCAGGGCCGCCCGCCCAAGATCGGTCTATTGATCGCCATCGAAGAGGCCTTCGTTCACTGCGCCAAGGCGCTCGTGCGTTCTGATCTCTGGAATGCGGACAACCACATCGACCGGAGCCGGCTCGCCAGCTACCCGGCCATGCTACGGGACCACGTTGAGGGCCTCACCGACGCGGAGAATGACCGCCAGTCGCAGATCATGGCCGAGCGGGGGCTCTATTGAGCACGACCTTCGCCATCCTCGCCTATGACGGGATCGAGCCCATCGACATCGGCGCGACCTTCGGCGTGTTCTCGATGGCCAAGCGGATCGCTCCGGATCTGGGCTTCTTCGTGATCTCGCGGGATGGCGGCGCGGTGGAAATGGCGAACGGGCTGGTGCTGATGGCTGAGCACGGATTCACGGACTATCCCGCCTTCGACGTTCTGATCGTATTGGGCGGCCCGGGTTGGGAGGCGGCGTCTAAGGACGCAGACATTCTCGATTTCATCCGCGCCGCCCAAGGTCCCGTTGCGTCGGTCTGCACGGGCGGCATGATCCTCGGTGCGGCAGGGGTCCTCGACGGTCACCGCGCGACAACGAAGCGCGAGATCCTTTCGGGAGAAACCCGGCCCCTCGATCTTCTCTCAGACCACCCCGCGATCGAGACCTTGGAGGCACGCATTGTCGACGAAGGCCGCGTGATCACGGGCGGCGGCGTATCCCTCGGAATCGACATGTCCCTTCACCTCTTGGAGCGGTTCCTCGGCCCGGATGTCGCCGATGAGACGGCGCGTATCCTGGAGTACCGCCATGCACGTGCAGCGAATGCCCAGGCTTTGAGGGATGTGCTGGCGTGATGGCCCTGCGGGCGCCGGTGCATCACGCGCCACCTGACGGTGCCGCTTTGGATGCACCCTACGCGGGCGGCATCGTGTAGGGTGCATCCGTCTTTGGCGCAGCCAACGACAGATGCACCTTTACGGATCCTTAAGTATGTCCGGCCGATTGTCCTGCCTATGCCGAACTATCGCCGTCGATACTGCCCCGGAGGCACCTTCTTCTTCTCGGTCATGCTGGCACAGCAATCGGGGCTCAACCTGCTGGAACATCTGCACCTTCTCCGGATCTCCTACTCGGAAACCCTTGCGGAAAACCCGTTCCACACAAATGCGATCGTGATACTGCCGGATCATCTGCATGCCGTCTGGACGCTGCCGGAAGGAGACGCCGACTACTCGCTCAGATGGCGAAAGATCAAGGGCCGGTTCACGCGCATGATCAAACATTCGGGCCGTTTGTCAGACAGCGCGCTGCGCCGCGGCGAACGCGGCATCTGGCAGCGCCGGTTCTGGGAACGCCATCTCACATCAGAAACTGAACTGCGCAAACATCTCGCGTATTGCTGGTCAGATCCCGTGCGCCACGGGCTCGTGGAGCGGGCAGTGGACTGGACGTCATCGTCATTACACAGGGAGATCCGCGCTGGAAAGATCGAGCCGGACTGGCGGCCACCGCGCATAGAGGGCACGTTCGGCGAACGTGAGGAAGATCTGGAACTCAGCGCGCAACGGTCCGCGTAGGGTGCATCCATAGCCCCGCGAGGGGCGTGATGCACCGGCGCCCGGCAGGGCAAATCAGCTTTGCGCGAAATTCACTGGTCCGCTCGGGCGCCACGGGGTACTCCTCCCGATATGGCCCGCCAAACCGTCCATATTGACGACACAGCCCACTTGCCCGTCTGGCGGCGGCCCGAGGCCATGCTGCTGGTGATGTCCGGTGGGGTCTGGTTCGGCCTCTCGCTCTGGATGGTGCTGATCAACAACTTCGCGGTCGAGGTCGTGAACTTCGACGGCTCCGACACCGGCTGGCGCGAGAGCGTGCGCGAGATCCCGGGTTTCCTCGCATTCCTCGTCGTCTTTCTCATCCGGTTCATGCGCGAGCAGACCCTGGCGATGATCTCGATCTTCCTGCTGGGTGCCGCGACCATTGTCACGTCGAACTTCCCCTCATTCTGGGGGCTGCTCGCGACCACATATATCGGCTCGCTCGGCTTCCACTATTTCGAGACCGTCAACCAGTCGCTGCAACTGCAATGGCTGGACAAGGAGACCGCGCCCCAGAAACTCGGCTGGATCGTCGCTGCCGGGTCGGTGGGATCCCTGATCGCCTATTCCGGCGTGCTTGCCGCGCGCGAAATCCTCGATGCCAGCTTCGATACCATGTTCGTCGCGGGCGGCGGCGTGGGCGTCTTGCTCGCGCTCTGGTGCTGGCTCGCCTATCCGCAGTTCCAGGGCCGCACCCCTCAACGCACGGACATGGTGCTGAAGGCGCGCTACTGGCTCTACTACGCGCTCGTCTTCATGGGAGGCGCGCGGCGACAGATCTTCATCGTCTTTGCACCCTTCATGATGGTCGAGAAGTTCGGCATGGAGGTCGAGGGCCTCGCCGCCATCTTCATCATCAACTACATCGCCAACATCATCGCGGCGCCGCTGATCGGCCGGTTCATCCAGCGTTTCGGGGAACGCCTCTCGCTGATTGTCGAGTACGTGGGCCTCTTCGGCGTCTTCTCGCTCTATGTCGGGGTCTACTATTTCGACTGGAGCTGGCAGACAGCGGCGGTCCTCTACGTGGTCGATCACCTGCTCTTTGCCATCGCCTTTGCGCAGAAGACCTATTTCCAGAAGATCGCGGATCCCGAGGATCAGGCCCCCACGGCCGCCGTCGCCTTCACCATCAACCACATCGCGGCGGTGTTCCTGCCTGCGGCGTTGGGCTACCTCTGGCTTGTCTCGCCCGCCGCAGTCTTCTCGCTGGCCGTCGCCATGTCGCTGGTCTCGCTCGCGCTCGCCTGTCTAGTGCCACGCCACCCGGAGGCCGGGAACGAGACCATATGGGCGGCCCGCGGCGCCCCCACGCCAGCGGAATGACCCAGGCCTCATGAGCACAGCAAAGTTCACCCGTGGCTCGACGATGCGTCATGTGGTGGTGATGACGCTGACCTCGTCCGCGGGGCTGCTGGCGCTCTTTGCCGTGGATGCGCTCAACCTCTTCTACATCTCGCTCCTCGGGGTTGAGGAACTGGCCGCCGCCATCGGATTTGCGGGGACGCTCCAGTTCTTCATGATCTCGGTTGCCATCGGGCTTCTGATCGCGGGCACAGCCACGGTCAGTCGGGCCGAGGGGGCAGGGGACCGCGATCGCGCCCGGCGCAACGCGACCTCGGCGCTTGTGACGACAGTTCTCGGGCTGGCCATCGCGTCGGCGATTCTGTGGGTCTACCGCACCGAAGCCCTATCGCTTCTCGGGGCACGAGGGACGACACTGCAACTGGCTTCCGATTTTCTGGCAATCACGCTCCCCTCGGTCCCGCTGGTAGGTCTTGGCATGAGCTGCTCCGGCACCCTCCGCGCCGTTGGGGAAGCCGGGCAGGCCATGTATGTCACGCTCGGCGGCGGCCTGATCGCAGCGTTCCTGGACCCACTCCTCATCTTCGGGTTGGACCTCGGCCTCACGGGCGCGGCTGTCGCCATGGTCATCACCCGAGGCTGTATCGGCGTGATCGGCCTCTATCTCGTGGTCACGAAACACAACATGTTGGCCGCACCCTCGCTGAGCGACTGGCTGGAGGACATCGGCCCGCTCGCAAAACTCGTGGCCCCCATCATGGCCACCCAGCTTTCGACCCCCTTCGGCAACGCCTACCTGACTGCCACCGTGGCCGAGTATGGCGACAGTGCGGTCGCGGGCTGGGCCGTGGTGGGCCGCGTGGCGGCGCTGGCGTTCGGCGGGATCTATGCGCTCGCGGGTGCTGTCGGCCCGATCATCGGCCAGAACTACGGTGCCAAGATCTGGCCGCGAGTGGCCATGACCTACCGGGACGGGCTGATCTTCGCGGTGGTCTACGTGCTGGCCGCCTGGGTCGTCTTGGCCATGGTCTCGGGGCTGATCATCGACGGTTTCGGGCTGGAGG
This sequence comes from Pseudomonadota bacterium, assembly GCA_038749355.1. Taxonomy (GTDB): domain Bacteria; phylum Pseudomonadota; class Alphaproteobacteria; order Rhodobacterales; family Rhodobacteraceae; genus Thermohalobaculum. The sequence continues at coordinate 8,502 of JBCDID010000115.1, forward strand.
GCGAGGGCGCACAACTCGTCTCACTTTTCACCACGACAACCGCCTGGGCGTTCGCCTTCACGGGTGCGCTCTTCGTATCGAACGCGGCATTCAACAATCTCGGTCGGCCGCTCTGGTCGACCATGTGCAACTGGTCGCGGGATGCCATCGCGATCCCTGTGCTGGTCTTCGCCCTTGGCGGAACGCTCGGCGTCACCGGTGTCGTCTGGATCCAGGCCTTCGCAGCAGTGATCGTTGGAACGGGGGCGGCGATCATTGGCTGGCGCACCGTGCAGAGGGTGGCCGAGCGGACCGTGGACAGCGCGCCCGGTGCCGCACCCTCACCTGCCTTCGGCTCCGGAAAGGCGGCGGCGCTTGTCGGGGCGCCCGCATCAGCAGGACCTCTGGCAAGTGACGACGAGAAGCGCTAGATACCCCGCTGGTAAGAGCGCCGAGGGACCTAGAGGACAGTACCCAGATGCCCAAAATCACCTTTATCGAGCACAACGGCACGAGGCATGAAGTCGATGTTGCCGAAGGCCTGACCGTCATGGAAGGGGCGGTTTCCAACAACATACCCGGCATTGATGCGGATTGCGGCGGGGCCTGTGCCTGCTCCACCTGCCACGTCTATGTCGAGGCGTCCTGGGTGGAGAAACTCCCGGAAAAGGACGACATGGAGATCGACATGCTCGATTTCGCCTTCGAGCCCGACGAGGTCACGTCGCGGTTGACCTGTCA
>JBCDID010000116.1:0-9147 GCA_038749355.1 Pseudomonadota bacterium
ATCCGGCGAGGGCCTCGAGGCTCTGGCGCTTCGGGCGTTGGCTGATCGGGGCATCCATCGGCGGGTTCCTGATCGCACAGGGGGACAAGCTGGTCCTGTCGGGCCTTGTGGAAGCGGAGACGCTTGGGGTGTTCGCCATTGCGGCGCTTTGGGTCGAGGCCGGCAGACAGGTACTGATGAAGATCGCGAGCTTCGTCTTTGTTCCGTCGTTCAGCATGGTTCTGAGAGATCGAGCTGAAGATATAGGACCGGTGTTCCGGCGAGCACTCGGCTTGTTCGGCCTCGCCTGCATTGCGGTCACGACGCTGACGGCAGTCGTCGCAGTGCTCGCCATCTCGCATCTCTACGATGTTCGTTACTCCGAGGCGGGAGCAATGGCTTTGGTTTTGTCGTTTCGAAATCTCACGCTCGGTTTCGTGGTCGTGGAACACTTTCTTCTCGCGCGCGCGGACAGCCGGGCGGTCGCTATCGCCAAGCTCGCAGGAGGCATGTTGGCAGTCGTCTGCATGATCATCGCACACTCGCTGTTCGGTCTGACGGGTGCGATTGTTGTGGCCGCTTGCTCAGGTGTGCCGTCCGCGGCTGTCATGCTTGGATACCAAGACGTGCGTCGTCATATGGATGCGCGGATGGGATGGTTTTGCCTGTTTTGCGCCACGGCGGCCTGTGTCGGGGTGGCCGCCCATTTGTTTCCGAACTAAGCGCTACTCTTCCGCAATCGCGGAAAGGTACCGACCATAGCCCGTTTTCATCAGCGGCTTTGCGAGTTCTGTCAGCTCCGCGCGGCCAATGAAGCCCTGTCGGTAGGCGACCTCTTCCGGGCATCCGATCTTCAGGCCTTGCCGAGTTTCCAGGACCCGCACGAATTCACCGGCTTCCATGAGGCTTTCATGTGTTCCGGTGTCGAGCCAAGCGAAGCCACGCCCCATGATCTCGACGGACAGTTTGCCCGCATCCAGATAGGCGCCGATGACCTCCGTGATCTCGATCTCGCCGCGGTCTGAGGGCTTTACGTTGCGCGCGATCTCCGGTGCTTGATGGTCGAAGAAGTACAACCCGGTGATCGCATAGTTTGACTTCGGCGCTTCTGGCTTTTCCTCGATGCTCATCGCGCGCCCGTTTGCGTCGAATGCCACCACGCCGTAACGCTCCGGATCCGCGACCCGGTAGCCAAACACCGTGCCGCCGGGATTGGCGTCCGCAGAGGCCAGCAGCTCCGGCAACCCGTGTCCGTAAAAGACGTTGTCGCCCAGAATCATTGCCGACGGAGCACCCGCCAGAAAGTACTCCGCCAGGATGTAAGCTTGCGCCAGCCCGTCAGGCGAGGGCTGAACGATCCATTCAAGGCGCAACCCGAACTGCGACCCATCCCCCAGCAGGCGCTGGAACTGCGTCTGGTCCTCCGGCGTTGTGATGATCGCGATCTCCCGGATCCCTGTCAGCATCAGAACCGACAGCGGATAATAGATCATCGGCTTGTCGTAGAGCGGCAGGAGTTGCTTCGACACGGCACGCGTAATCGGGTGTAGGCGGGTGCCGGATCCCCCGGCTAGAATGATGCCCTTGCGTGTCATCCAAGCTCCTTCAATACCTCTGCCAGCCCTGCTTGCCAGTCCGGGCATTCGATGCCGAAGTCGCGGATCAGGCTGGTGCAATCCAGCCGCGAATTCAACGGGCGGCGAGCGGGTGTCGGGTAGTCGGCGGTCGGGATGTCCACAACGTCGGCCGTCAGGCCAGCTTGCGCGAAGATCTCTCGTGCGAAACCTGCCCAGCTCGTGTCGGGGCTGCCTGCGAAATGGTAAGTACCGCCCTCGGCCCCTCGATGCAGGGCCCGTGCGATGGTCAGGCAGGCATCTGCGATGGCCGCGGCAGGTGTCGGCCCGCCGATCTGGTCGGCGACGATGGTCAGCCGGTCCCGTTCTCGCCCAAGGCGGAGCATGGTCTTCACGAAGTTCGACCCGTGCGCCGAGCAGACCCATGATGTCCGCAGGATCACATGGCGTGCAGAGGACGCTCGAATGCTGTCTTCGCCGGCCAGTTTTGTTTTGCCATAGACGTTCAGGGGGCCGGTTGGATTGTCCGGCTTGTGTGGCGTATCGCCGGATCCATCGAACACGTAGTCGGTCGAGATGTGTACGAACGGCAGGCTGCGAGAGGCCGCGGCTTGCGCCATGGCGCCAGGAGCCTCCGCGTTGATCTGGAGCGCAAGTGGTTCCTCTGCTTCGGCCTTGTCGACGGCCGTATAGGCGGCCGCGTTGATGATCACATCGGCATCGGTTTCCGTGATGCGCGTTGCACAAGAGATCGGGTCAGCGAGGTCCGCGTCAGTCCGGCTGAGGAATGTCGCAGCAATGTCAGGCCCCGCCCGCCGGTCCAGTTCCGTTGCCACTTGCCCGGACTGCCCGAAGACCAGCAGCTTCACGCCTTCAGCCCAAGTCTTTGGCCAACACCGTCGCGGGATTGCAGGGCGTGCCACCAAGTCTCGTTCTCGAGATACCAGTCCACCGTCTGCGCCAAACCCTCATCCAGCGTGACCGATGGCGTCCAGCCGATCTCGTCGCGGATCTTCGACGCATCAATGGCGTAGCGGAAATCATGACCCGGGCGGTCCGTCACAAAGGTGATCAACCTGTCATGTGGGGCGGCCTCAGGGCGTCGCATGTCCAGCAGGGCGCAGACCTTGCGCACAATCTCGATGTTCTGGGCCTCCGCGTTGCCGCCGATGTTGTATGTCTCGCCCGCTCGCCCGTGCGCCAACACCCTGAGCAACGCCGTCGCGTGATCTTCCACGAACAGCCAATCGCGCACGTTCTCGCCCTTGCCGTAGACCGGTATCGGCTCGCCCGCGAGTGCTCTGAGAATGATCACGGGGATCAGTTTTTCGGGAAAATGGAACGGGCCGTAATTGTTTGAGCAGTTGGTCACCACAATGGGCAGACCGTAGGTCTCACCCCAGGCGCGGACCAGATGGTCGGAGGATGCCTTGGATGCGGAATAGGGCGAGCGTGGATTGTACGGCGTCGTCTCGGTGAAGAGCCCGGTTTCGCCTAGCGATCCGTACACTTCATCCGTGGACACGTGGTGGAAGCGAAAGCTATCGGGCTTGCCTTTGCTTTCCAAATGCGCTTTGGCGGCTTGCAGTAGTGTTGCGGTCCCGACGATGTTGGTCTGGATGAACGCGCCCGGCCCGTCGATGGAACGATCCACATGGCTTTCGGCGGCCAAATGCATCACGGCATCCGGCGCATGATCGGCGAAGACCCGGGCCAGTGCCGCCGCATCGCAGATGTCCGCATGCTCGAAGACGTAGGATGGGTTGTCCGCCACCAAGGCGACGTTGTCAGGGCATGCTGCATATGTCAGCGCATCCACGTTGACGACCTGATGCCCGGCTGAGATGGCCTGACGAACAACCGCAGAGCCAATGAATCCGCAACCACCCGTGACGACGATCTTCATGGTGCCTCCCACTCGAAGGGCGAGGTCCAGTCCGCCAGCAGGGGTGCGCCTGCATCCTTGTCGGAGAGGATTGCCGTATCCGGCGAAAGCCCCCAGTCCACGGCAAGATCCGGGTCATCGAACCTGACGGCACCGTCAGCCACGGGATCGAAAAAGGCGTCGACCTTGTAGGCGACTTCCGTGTCGTCCTCGAGCGTAACGAACCCGTGCAGGAAGCCACGCGGAATGAGGAGTTGGGCGCCGTTGGCAGCAGACAGTTCTTCCCGCACCCATTTGCCAAAAGTGGGTGAGCCCCGGCGCACGTCCACGGCCACGTCGAGCACCGCACCTTTCAGGACGCGCACCAGCTTGGCCTGCGCGGATGGCGGGGCCTGATAGTGGAGCCCGCGCACCGTTCCCTTCGCGACCGAGGCTGACTGGTTGTCCTGAACCCAGGTATTATCAAACCCGGCATCCGCCATGCGTTGCGCGTTCCACGTTTCAGCAAACCACCCCCGGCTGTCACCAAAGCGACGCGGCTGCAGACGCACCACGCCGGGCAGTTCAGTGGCGGTGACTTCCAAGGCCGTCCATCCTTCAGTTGGAATGCGCTCGTCCGTATAGACAGAACCCTGTTACCAATCCAGTACTGGTGTGCGGGCGTGCCAGGATCAGTGGCCGAGGTCCTTGTCCTCGCGCCGCGCGCTGGTATCCAGCCGCCGGGTCGCGCGGCTGCCGGGCACAAGGATCTCCTCCGACCGGAAGTAGGCGCGCATCTCGGCCTTCACCAATCCCAAGGACCGCCGGACCTCTGCCACCTTGGTGTCGAACAAAGGCGGTTCCTCATACGGCGTCAGGTGCAGATCGGCATTCGGCATCAGGTCAAGCGCAAATCCCACCCCCAGCCGATAAGATGCGATGTGCTCCGGCAGGAAGCGCCAGGCTTCCGGGTAGTCCGTGGTCGAGATGTGGATGAACCGCTCCACGACCTCCTCGGTGATGTCGCTGGCCGCCCCCATGGTCGCGCCGATAATGAAGGCTTCGTCCTGCACATGCAGTCCGCGCCCCAACACAACATGAAGGCAGTCATGCCGGTCGAGCGAGATGGCGCCGGGCAGACGCTCGGGGCTCTCCGGGTTCTCGTAGCGGCGCACGATCTCGGGCACGTCATCGGGGTCCGAGCGAGGCATGGTGGCCAGCACCTCGCGGAGTGTCATGTCGTCGGTATCGAGCCCCGGAGACCACTCGTTCCATTTCAGCAGCTTGCGGCCCATGGATCAGTCCCCGAAACTGGTGATCGGCTGGAAGACGGTCTGCTCTGCGGCAGCCGCTTGCAGCGCGCCCGCCAGATCATTCACCGAGCTGACGCTGACATAGTTGGTGTAGCCGGGCACATTCAGCGCGTGCCCCTCGCCGATGCCGACGCCGATGGTCGCGAGCTCGATGGGAGTGGCGGAGAGGATCTGGGTCACCGCGGCATTCATCAGGTCGCCATCGCTGGCATCGCCGTCCGTGGTCACCAGAATGCGGAAGACACCGAAGCCACGGCGGCGGCGGGCTTCTTCGGTCAGGATGTTCGCGGCCTCGGCCAGCCGGGCACCAAGTGGCGTCGTCCCGTCCGCTTCGATTGGCGCGAGCTGTGCTGGCAGAACTCTCGCGGCCTCCTGTGCCTCGGTCACAGGCAGGATCAGACCGGCGTTCAGTGCGACCACGCCCACGCGGGTGTCGGGCGCGAACTGGGTCACGGCCTCCGTCACCGCGTCCTTGGCCGCACTCATGCGCCCGCCCATGGACCCACTGTCGTCCAGCAGGATCAGCGTCGTCACCTGTGCCGGGTCCGGGTTGGCCTGCACGAGCGTGGCGTCTGTGCCGCCTTCCGGCGGCCATGCAGAAATTGCTCCCCAATCTGGCGAGAGGAAGGCTGTGTCGATGGGATCGTAATTGGCCTCCGGCGGGTTCAGGGCAAGGTTGTTCCACACCACTGCCCCAGCAATGAGGGTCATGACGACAACGCTGACCACGATGTTCTTCATCGTGTCATCCTCCTCAATCCAGTGGCGCGAAGGTCGTGGCCTCCGCTTGCGTGGTCAGGATGCGGAACACGACGCGCATGTTCTGGCGCCATTCCTCGGCTGTCTGAGGTGGGTTGAAGGCGGGCTGGTCTATGCCGACCCCGTCCAGCGTGAACTGGTCTTTGTTGATGGCGACACCCTGGCCGTCTGCATAGTCGCCCAGCGCTGCCAGCACCGATTGCGCACGGCTGAACGATAGGTTCCGTGCCGAGGTGCGGATGGCGCGCAATTCCTTGGCGGCCGCTCCGTCCTTCTCCCGGCGGAGGTAGTGCAGTGGGTCCGCGTGGCCTTCCACCGTGATGATCGCACCGCCATAGGTCGCCGCGAGCCGCACGATTTCGTCGAAATCCTGCGCGTATAGTGCGGCGGGGAAATCGGTGGTGTCAGGCTCGAAATAGACCTTGAAGTCGATCTTGGTGTTGGCATCCAGCCGTCCCGTCCGGCGCAATCGGTTCACGGCAGCAGCGGCGGCTTCCGGATCGAAGGCGGCGACGGCGCGTTTGGACACATCCGTCAGCCCCTCGGCAAGTGCTGCATAGTCCCACTCGCCCGTCGCCAGCTCGTAGGGCCGCTCGATCATGTCCGCGCCCATCAGCGCGCCGGAGACCTCCTCCATCAGCACTGCGAACCGGCGCGGATCCTTGGCGTCGGCGAAGTGCGAGGAATTGCCAGCCCAGCCATCCGTGATCGCGTCACGCCAGAGGAAAACGCCCTCTTCCGGCGGCAGGCCACCCAACAGAACGTCGGCCATGGTGGCGGCAAGCTTGGTCTGCTCGGCTGACCCGTCCTCTGCCATGAAACGGCGCACCTGTTCCTCGGCGGCGAAGAGAGACGCGACGATGGCCTGCACCCGCTCCTGCTCGGCGTCGAAGAAGTCCGCGCGCACGGCAATGTAGTCGCCGATCACCGCGGTCGCCTCCATGGTGGAGAAGATGATCTCGGCCCCTTTCACGGACCCTTCTGCGCCGGTGCCTACGGTCCCACCGTTCGTCAGTACGCGCGCGTCCGGAAGGATGACGGCAGCCGCATCGGCTTTCCCGCTGGCAAGAAGCGCAGCCGGCGTGCTGTCGCCGTCGCCGGTCAGGTCATTGGCCCACACGATCTCGACATCTTTCAAAGACACGCCGCTGTCAGCGAGCACCCGGCCCACGAAATCGACGTGCGGCCCGTAGGCCTGGATCGCGATCCGCTTGCCGACGAGGTCCTTGACGGACTTGACGCTCTCGCTGCCGACGATCCCGTCACCAGCGGACCAGCTGTGCTTGAAGATCACGACCTGTTCCGTGCGGGGGTCCGCTTCGGTCACAGGGGCTGCGGCCGTCAACATGCCCAGCGTACCACGCAGGAACGGGCTCTCGCACCTGAGGTAGGCGGAAAGCTGCTGCGAGAAATTGTCCACCACCGACAGATTCAGTGGCGCGCCATTGTCCTGCAATGCGCCGCCGGCAGGTTCCAGCCCGCCGCCATTGGCGTAGATGGTGACCGCATCCGCACCCCAGGCGATCAGCGGCATGTTGAGCACATCGCCGGGCGCACAGTCGCGTACGCTGTCGGTCACGATCTCCGCCATGGGTGCGCCGGGGGCCTGAGCGCCCGCATGTCCGACGCTCAACGCCATCACCACTGCCAGAAAAGCCGTTCTTGCCATCATCGCTCCCGCCTCCCAAACAAACCATCGGCAACCTCGGTCGCCACTTCGATATCCGTGTATTTCTGCCGGGCCAGCCGAGTGTGGACCGCATCTGCGGCTTCGGACATTTGCTCGAGGCTGTCCATGATCCGGGTGCGCGCTGAGCTGACCTCGGCCTCGCCTGCGCCCGCGTCCTGCTTGAAAGCGACAAAGCTCTCGACCGCATCGACGACCAGGTCGGCCCGGTTGATGAGGCTGGTCGCCGACTGCGCGCGGGCAGGCTCTGCAAACAGACGATCGGCGAGCTCTTCCAGATCCTCGGCCGCAGCCTTCGTCATGTCAGCTGCATCCTCGCGCATGGAGTCTGATGCCGCCCGAAGCCGACCGGCGTAGTCCCGCGCCTTCTCGACATGTGCGATCACGCGTTCGGAGGCCACACCCGCGAGCCCGGTACCCGAGAAGAGGTCTAGCCTGCGTTTCTCGGCCGCCGTCCAGAAGAGTTTCTCCGGCAACAGGAAGGTCAGTCCGACCCCCAATAATCCGGTCAGTACTGCGGGGACCGCAACGTGCGACCACGGAAAGAGGTCGGGCAGTTGCGCCTGTCCGAAGAACGCGGCCCCGATGCCAAAGGCCACAGCCCCGGCGAGGACCGGCCCAAGATAGACGCGGATGCTCATTTGCGGACAACCGTCGTGATGATGGCGCGAGCCATGCGGCGTTGGTGGGCCGCATCGCTTTCGTCGCTGTCCTTGGCAAGAGGATCGGCAGAGCCCACGCCCTGTACCGCAAGGATGCTGCTTGGATCGACCCCCGCATCGCGCAGCAGCCCGGCGATCATCTCGGCGCGCTGAAGGGAAAGCGCTTTGTTCGCCTCGGTATCTCCACGAGCACCCGTATGTCCCGTGATGTGGAACTGCAGGCGCGGCTCGGCGAGATGGCGCGCGGCGAAGGCGGCAACTCGGGCGTCCTCCCCCTGCGCGAGGCTCGTGCCACGGCTGAACTGTACCGAGAGAGGTTCGGGACGCGGCACGGGGCCGATCGCATCAAGACCAATAGCCGAACCAATTGCAACAGCGGCGAGACCGCCGCCGAGAAAATGCCTACGCTCTATCCACATGGTGTTTCAGATGGCCCTTCAACGCAGGTTTTTCAATTTTGGGCGCCGAGCAGTGGTGATACGAGCGCAGCCGCTGCCGGGTGATCCTGGACGCAAGACTGCGATGAACGGCACGATTTGGCAACGCCCTGCTGTTCCGCGAACGCGGATGATCCTCAAGGTATCTATGCTCTGAGCCACCCTTCTTCGGGTCCCATTGCGCGCCAGACAACACTGTCGCTGGCGCGAGCTTACCGACGACCTTGATCTTCAGCAGATCATTCAAGATGTGCCCTGTATTTGATAGTTGTTACCCACCCTCTTTGAACGCAGCCGCCCTGAGTAGAAGAATGGCTTGTTCAAAGGAGGAGAGCGAAGGGTGCGAGGCGTTACTTAACCGAAGAGGTAATCTTGAAGCTGGTTGAGGCGGAGGTTCTGCTGGCTGAGAGGGTCAGCGTTGGGGAGGTTGTGCGACGGCTCGGCGTGACCCAGGTGACATGCGACAGGTGGTGCAAAGAGTATGCGGGATGAAGATCGGCCAGGCGAAGCGCCTGAAGGATCTGGAGAAAGAGAACGCCCGATTGAAGAGGCAGCTGGCCGATGCTGAACTCGACACTGTCCAGCGTCAGCGCGTATGGGAAATCTGATTTGATTTCGGAGAGGAGGATTTCTGGCTCATCGTAACCGCCAAGGAGTGCAGATGAGACAGAAACACGGAACACAGAAGCCGCCGGCCGAGAAGGTCCTGAAGGATATCCGCCGTCGCACCCGAAAGCAGCATTCGGCCGAGGAGAGTGAGCAGGCAGGGCGCCACCGGTTCTAGCGCGCCTGCGAACCCGCATCGTGCTGGAAGGCCTTCGTGGCGAGGAGAGTATTGCGGAACTCTGTCGTCGCGATCCCCTCGCGTCGAC
>JBCDID010000117.1:0-9107 GCA_038749355.1 Pseudomonadota bacterium
CCCAGACTGAAGGGCAGGATGGCATCATCTGGCGTGGTGACCGGCGCGGACATGGGGCAACTCCAAAGCGTGAGCGCCCCCACATAGTGCCTCTCCCCCCTGCGCGCAAATGCCCGTTGGCCGAAGAAGTGCGGGGTGGCAAGACGGAGCCATGATACGGATCGGAGAACCCTGGCTTCCGGGTAAGCCCTATCGCGACCGCATGGGCGCCTATGCGATCGTTGTCGGTCAGGATGGTGCGCTGCTGCTGGTGGACGAGCGTGGCGAATTGCAGCTCCCCGGCGGCGGCATCGATCCGGGCGAGAGTCCCGTGCAAGCACTGCACCGAGAGATCATGGAAGAGACCGGATGGCGCATCGCCGAACCCCGGAGGTTGGACGCGTTCCAACGCTTCGTCTACATGCCTGACTACGGCTATTGGGCGCGCAAGGCGCAACTAATCTACACGGCCCGCGCTGTCCGTCCGTTGGGCCCGCCAACCGAGGACTGGCACCAACCGCTCTGGATGTTGCCGGAAGACGCCGCCCGGCATCTTAGCATCAAGGGTGATCGAGAGATGGTTGCCCAGGCGATGAAGCTGCGATTGATCTGATCGAATGAGGGCGAGCGGCACCCGCCCTCCGCGTCAGTTCGAAAGACACCAGCGCATGATGCCCTTCTGGGCGTGCAAGCGGTTCTCCGCCTCATCAAAGACCACCGATTGAGGACCGTCGAAGATCTCTGACGTCACCTCTTCCTCGCGGTGCGCGGGGAGGCAATGCATGAACAGCGCCTCGTCCTTGGCCTGCCCCATCAGCCTCGCATCCACCTGATACGGACGCAACTGATTATGGCGGCGGTCACGGGCCGAGACGTCGTCGTGCATTGAGAGCCAGGTGTCCGCAACCACCAGATCCGCCCCCTGCACCGCACGATGCGGGTCGCGGTCGATGGTCATGTGACTTCCCGCAGCCGCGACGACCCTGGGGTCAGGATCCAGCGTCTCCGGACCAGTGAACACCAGTTCGAAGTCAAACGCCTTGGCCGCATGGGCAAAGGACGCGAACACATTGTTCCCGTCACCGGTCCACACGACCTTGGCACCCTTGATCGGGCCGCGATGTTCCTCGTAGGTCATCACATCGGCCATGATCTGGCAGGGATGGCTTTCATTCGTCAGCCCATTGATCACCGGCACATCCGCAGCATCTGCCATCTCATCAAGCGTCGCCTGTTGAAAGGTGCGGATCATAATCAGATCGACAAAGCGCGAGAGAACGCGCGCCGTGTCGCCCACGGTCTCGCCATGCCCAAGCTGCAGTTCTGAACCTGACAGGACCATGGTTTGCCCACCCATCTGCCGCACGCCCACATCAAAGGAGATGCGCGTGCGCGTCGACGGCTTCTCGAAGATCAGCGCGACGATGCGGTCCTTGAACGGCTGCTCGGCATCCGGTGTCAACTTCGGCTGCCCGGCGCGAGCCTGTTTGATCTGCATCGAGTGATCAAGGATCCCCCGGAGCTCCTCCGGGGGGATCTGATCCAGGTCCAGAAAGTGCCGCATCAGGCAGCCTTTCTCGCCTTGCAGGCCGCGTCGAGGCGCGAGACCGCCTCCGAGAGATCCTCGTCCGACGCGTTCAACGGCGGCAGCAGGCGCATGATGTTGTCCGCCGCAGGCACCGTCAGCATGTGCTGATCATAGGCGTGGCCCACCATGTCACCTGCAGGTGTGACCTCCTGGAAGCGGATGCCGATCATCAGACCCTCACCTCGCACTTCGGCGATCAGATCTGGATGGCTGTCGGCCAATTCGCCCAGACGTTGACGCAGAAAGCCCGCCTTGCGCTTGACCTCATCGAGGAAACCGGGCGCGAGCACCTCGTCCAGCACGGCCGAACCCACGGCACAGCCGAGCGGATTGCCGCCGTAGGTGGAACCATGCGTACCCGGCACCATGCCGCGCGCTGCCTTCTCGGTCGCGAGGCAGGCACCGATCGGAAAGCCCCCGCCGATACCCTTGGCCACGGTCATGATGTCAGGCGCAAAACCGAGTTGCTCATAGTAGAACAATGTGCCGGTTCGCCCGACACCGCATTGCACCTCGTCAAAGACCAGCAATAGGTCGTGCTCTTCGGCGAGCGCCTTCAGCCCACGCAGAAACTCGGGCGCGCCTGGACGGATACCGCCCTCGCCTTGGACAGGCTCGATCATGATGGCCGCAGTTTCGGGTCCGATGGCCCCGCTCACGGCTTCCAGATCACCGAAGGGCGCGGTGTCGAACCCGGGCAGCAACGGCCCGAAACCATCCACGAGCTTCGGACTGTCCGGCACGGACGAGATCGCCCCGATGGTGCGCCCGTGGAACGCCCCATGAAAGGTGATGATCCGGTGCCGCGCCTGATCGGCTGCATCTTCGGCCGCCGACCAGTACTTGCGCACCATCTTCATGGCCAGCTCGCAAGCCTCGGCCCCGGAATTGCAGAAGAACATGGTGTCGGCGAATGTCGCCGCGACCAGCTTTTCGGCCAGTTCCTCCTGCTTCGGGATCTCGTAGAGGTTCGAGACGTGCCAGACTCGTCGCGCCTGCGCGTCCAAAGCTTTCACGAGCTTCGGATGGGCATGGCCAAGGCAGTTCACGGCGATGCCTGCGCCGAAGTCGAGAAACTTCTCGCCTTCCGCAGTCATTAGCCACGATCCTTCGCCCCGCTCGAACTTGAGCGGTGCCCGTGCGTATGTCGGCATAACGGGCGCGATCACGGGTCTGGTCTCCTCGATTGGCGGTCGGCCGCCGGTTGCAAAAAGAAAACACCCCCGCGACGATGGACCCGGGGGCGATGCACGCGTTATGCGGGAAAGCCTTGTAGCTGTCAATTTCTTGCGGCCATCTGGCGTTTTTGGGTCGTTCGCGGGGCAAAGGAGCAGACCGTGCGCACTGACTTACAGGCGTTACGCGGGATCGCGGTAACCTATGTGCTCTTCTACCATGCCGGGATCGGCAGCGTAGAGGCGGGCTATCTGGGCGTCGATATCTTCTTTGTCGTCTCAGGTTTCCTGATCACAGGGATCGTGCGCGACGAGTTGCTGGCGGGCACGTTCTCCTTCCGCCGGTTCTACATGCGGAGGGCAAGACGGCTACTGCCTGCGGCTTTGGTTGTCCTCGCCGCATGCGCAGCAGCCTCGGGCTACTTTCTGTCCAACGCCCATCAAGCCTGGTTCTACAGACAGCTTGTCGGCGCAATGGCGTTCCTGGTGAACTTCGAGCTGTGGCTGCAGGTGGACTACTTCGCGCCCGCCGCTGACAAGTCACCATTGCTGCATATGTGGTCGCTGGCAATTGAGGAGCAGTACTACCTGCTGCTTCCAGCTGCGCTGGCCTTGCTTCGTCCAGCATGGTGGGGGTGGGCGCTGGCCTGTGTAGTGGTGGCCAGTTTCGCCGCATGTCTCGCTACACATGCCCAAGATCCGGCAGCCGCCTTTTACCTCTTGCCGACGCGCGCATGGGAGCTGTGCATCGGATCGGTCGGAGCCATCTATGCAGAACGTTGGGGGAGGTCTCCTTGGGTGTCACGCCTGTCCCCGCCCGCGCTGACGACGCTGTTGGTTATTCCGTTCGCGCCGACAGGGGCACCGCATCCTGGGCTGGACGCCGCGCTTATCTGCACGGCGACTTTGATCTTGTTGCTGCGCCGGGAAGACACTGTTTGGCCGCCGGTTCAGCTTATGGCGAGCATCGGAGACAGGTCCTATTCGCTCTACCTCGTGCACTGGCCGCTGTTTGCATTCGCAACGAATGTCTACGTCTCGAGCACGATCCCGGCGGATGTGCGTGCGGGATTGCTCGGGCTCTCGCTCGTGCTGGGATATCTCCTGTACCGGCTTGTGGAGCAGCCATTCCGGGCGCGGGAGCTTATCTTGAACTTCGGGCTTGCAGTGCGGTTCGGCCTGGCCAACTTCGCAATCGCCGGTCTCTGGTTTGCCAGCACGTCCCTCTGGACCGATGCCCGGCAAATCCAGGACTTCGACCGTCCAAACTGGGGATTCTCGCGCGATTGCGTGCAGAACAAAACCTTCGCCCCTTCGGAGAGGTGTCGGAATGTACCCGCCGACGACGTCGAGATGATTGTCTGGGGCGACAGCTTCGCAATGCACCTCGTCCCGGGACTGGCGGCGCAGCCAGGCGCGCGCATCGAACAGGCGACAACCGAGGCTTGCGGTCCATTGCGCGGCATCGCCCCACGCAATGAGGCGTCCTACACGCGAAGATGGGCGGAGTTCTGCCTTGATTTCAGCGAGAGCGTAGTCACGCACATTGCCAACAGCTCTGCGGAAATCGTCGTGCTATCGACCTCCATCACGCAATATGTGGAGGATACGGCAACCGTCCTGTCGGTGGAAGCGGGCGGCTTCCTGGAACGACCCGGCTCGCTGGACCTTGCAATGAAGCGCTTGAGTGCAACCGTAAGTGCCCTGCGGGCGGCGAGAAAACGGGTCGTTGTCGTCTCCGCCCCGCCGCGGGCCAACTACGACCTGCCGGAATGCCTTGTCCGCCGAGAAACTGGCCGGCTGGTGCTCGGATACTTTTCGGATTGCCAGATGAGCATGGAGATGTACCGCAGTGCGGCACCGGCCTCGGTCACGTTCTTTGAACGGTTGGAGACGGAGGCGGATGTGCCCGTGATCCGGTTAGAAGACTACCTGTGCAGTGACCGCGGAACTTGCCTGACCGAATTGGACGGCACCGTCCTCTATCGGGATCGCATCCACCTATCTGTCGACGGAAGTACCAAGCTTGCCGAGACTATGGGTTGGTTAACCGAAATCCGCGCCAGGGCACGCTAGGCCTTTAGCCGGTAGCCGGTCGCCAACCAGCGCCAAGCAAGCCAACCCAGCGCCGAATTGATGGCAAGTGTCGCACAGAGCCCGATCCAGGGGCTCGAGTCCGACACACCGAGTGCGCCGTATCGGAACCCGTCGATCAGGTAGAAGAACGGGTTCACATGGCTTACGGCCTGGAACGCCGGCGGCAGACGCTCGATGGAATAGAACGTGCCCGACAGGAAGCTCAACGGCGTGATCACGAAATTGGTGATGGCAGACATCTGGTCGAACTTCTCTGCGTAGATGCCACCCAACAGCCCGAGTAGTGAGAGCATTACGGATCCGGCCAACGCAAAGAACAGCATCCAGAGCGGCAAGACGGGAAAGACCCCTGCCCACGGAAAAATCACCAGCATCACAGCCGTCGCGCAGACCAATCCTCGTGTCACGCCTCCGATAATGTAGCCGGCAAGGATTTCACCAGGCGACAGGGGCGGCATCAGGGTGTCGACGATGTTGCCCTGGATCTTCGAGATCATGATCGAAGAAGAGGTGTTCGCAAATGCGTTCTGGATCATCACCATCATCAGGATGCCAGGCGCAAGGAACTGCTCGAACGGAACCCCACCGACCGGTCCGCGACCGGCCCCGAAGGCGAGGGTAAAGACTGTCATAAACAACAAAGACGTCACCACTGGTGCCAGAATCGTCTGAGTGTAGACATTCATGAACCGCCGGATCTCGCGCTCAACCAGCGTCCGGAGCCCGAGCCAGTTAACGCGTCCGAACCGGCGTTGTCCCATCAATGGTCCCGAATGCGGATTCTGCACAACATGTCTCCCGGGCTGCGACGCGGCTGCCCTTGTATACGGTGTGATGGTCACTATGATAGGAGGTCTACGGGCGCAACATGCGCCGCTAGATCCCCGGCAAGGAGCCCCATATGTCCTGGACCGATGAGCGTGTCGAGAAGCTGAAAGAGCTTTGGGCTGAAGGTATCAGCGCGAGCCAGATCGCAAAGGTGCTCGGTGGCGTGACGCGCAATGCAGTGATCGGAAAGGTGCACCGGCTGGGCCTCTCGAACCGCGCGACCAGCGGGGAAGAGTCGAAGACGGCCGACGCACCCAAGGCGAAGGCGGCCGCAGTCCCCAAGGCGGAGCCAAAGGAGAAGCCCAAGGCCGAGGAGGCCTCAACCGCGTCTCCCCAGCCCCCCGCACCCGTGACACCGCAACGGCGCGTCGCACCCGTGATCCGCGACGCCACCCAACCCCGCGCACCCGGCGCTCCGACCCCCGAAGAAGAGGCCGCCCGCGCGACGCTCGTCGAAATCGAGAAGATCGCCAAGAAAGTTAGTCTCCTGGAACTCACCGAGCGCACCTGCAAATGGCCGATCGGTGATCCCAATGACGAAGATTTCGCCTTCTGCGGTCTGCCGGCGATCCCGGGCAAGCCATATTGCGAACTGCACGTGGCGGTGGCCTTCCAACCCATGTCCTCGCGCCGCGACCGCGCTCGCGCCAGGAACTGACGCACACGTCCCAGGGGACAGGTGAATGCGCAGCCTTGCCCCCGGACTTTTCCTGCTTGGGCTGGGCGTTCCTGTTTTTGCTGCCGATACTTGGCCGGTACAACCCGTGCCGTCAGCACGCCCGGACACCATTGCAGCACTTGCCACCAAGGCGCCTGACGGCTGGACGACCACCCAGATTTGCACCCTGATCGGGGAGGCCGCCAAGGCACGCGATATGCCGCCCGAGTTCGTCGCCCGGCTGATCTGGAAGGAAAGCCGGTTTGACGTCAAAGCTGTCAGCCCGGTGGGGGCGCAGGGCATAGCGCAGTTCATGCCCGCAACTGCCCGGATCCGCGGCCTCAAGGACCCGTGGGACCCAAAGCAGGCGATCCCGGCCTCAGCGCATTTCCTCTCGGACCTGAAGACGGCGTTCGGCAATTGGGGGCTTGCGGCGGCCGGATACAATTGCGGCCCTGACTGCGTCTCTCGCTGGCTGGCAGGAAAACGGCGATCACTCCCGTACGAGACACAGAATTACGTGCAATCCATCACCTTCCGTCCCGTGGACTGGTTCCGGGAGAAAGGCCGCGAGGTCGAACCCCGCCCGCTGGAGAAGGGCAAGGGCTTCATGGAAGGATGCACCCGCCTGCCAATCATCGCCACGCGCGCCATGGGTCAGGTCGCGGTCGCGCCTTGGGGCGTGCAGATCGCTGCCGGGATCACACGCCGCGCCGCGCGCCGCGCGTTCAACAGGGCACGCTCCCGGCTGAGCCGTGTGATCGGCGGGCGTGGCGCAATCATCGTCCGGTCAAAGAAGGTGGCAGGACGGCGCCTTTACTCGGCCCGCGTCGGCGCACCCAGCCGCGGTGCTGCACGCGCACTCTGCGGCCGCATCCGGGCTGCGGGTGGCGCTTGCGTGGTGCGGCGGAACTGAGGGTGGCCATCCGCCCCGGCCTCGGCTAAACCCCGCGCGAACCAGCCGAGAGAGCCGAAATGCCCGACCTTCTGCTTGAACTGTTCTCCGAGGAGATCCCCGCCCGCATGCAGGCGCGCGCGGCCGAGGACCTCAAGAAACTCGTGACAAATCATATGGTTGAGGCCGGGCTAACCTATGGCGGCGCGCAGGCTTTCGTCACGCCGCGCAGGCTGGTGCTCGTGGCCTCGGACCTGCCCACCGAAACCCCGGACACCGTCGAGGAGCGCAAGGGTCCCCGCACCGACGCCCCCGAAAAGGCGCTGGAGGGCTTTCTCCGGTCTACGGGTCTCACGAAAGACCAGCTTGAGGCCCGCGACGACAAGAAGGGCCAAGTCTGGTTCGCCACTATCCGTCGCGAGGGTCGGCCAGCGGCCAACGTGATTGCCGAGGCCGTGGAACATGCTGTGCGCAACTTCCCCTGGCCCAAGTCCATGCGCTGGGGCGCAGGCAGCCTGCGCTGGGTTCGCCCGCTCCATTCTATCCTCTGCATTCTCACGGACGACACCGGTCACAGCATCGTGGCCGTGGACATTGACGGCATTCGATCCGGCGACACGACCCGCGGCCACCGGTTCCTCTCGCCCGACACCTTCGCAGTGACCAGCTACGACGACTATGTCGAGAAGCTTGAGGCCGCGCATGTGCTGCTCGATCCTGCCGCGCGTGCGGACAAGATCGCGCATGACGCCGCACAACTCGCCTTTGCCGCAGGGGCCGAGGTGGTCGAAGACAGAGGCCTCCTGGCCGAGATCGCCGGTCTTGTGGAATGGCCCGTCGTGCTGATGGGCGAGATCGGAGCGGACTTCCTCGACCTGCCGCCGGAGGTGCTTCAGACCTCGATGAAGGAGCACCAGAAGTTCCTCTCGGTGCGATCCAAGAACGGCCGGATCGAGCGCTTCATAACGGTCGCCAATACCGAGACGGCTGACGATGGCGCTACCATCCTCGCGGGCAACCAGAAGGTGCTGGCCGCGCGCCTCTCGGACGCAAAGTTCTTCTGGGAGAACGACCTCAGGACGATCAAGGCTGAGGGGATGGAGGCGCTAGCAAAGCCGCTGGCGAACGTCACTTTCCACAACAAGCTCGGCACGCAGGCTGAACGCATTGAGCGCATTGCGGCGCTTGCCCGCGAAATCGCGCCCTCGGTTGGAGCAGACGCGGACCTCGCCGAACAGGCTGCGCGGGTGGTCAAGGCCGACTTGTCTTCCGAGATGGTCTACGAGTTCCCCGAACTTCAAGGGATCATGGGGCGTTACTATGCCGAGGCGGCAGGGCTACCTCCCGAGATCGCCAACGCGTGCGAGACCCATTACTCACCACTAGGCCCCTCGGACGATGTGCCGTCCGAGCCCGTTTCCATCGCCGTGGCACTGGCTGACAAGATAGACATGCTGACGGGCTTTTGGGCGATTGACGAGAAACCTACCGGGTCTAAGGATCCGTTCGCGCTCCGCCGTGCGGCATTGGGCGTGATCAGAACCGCGCTAGAGAATGCGCTAAGGTTTCGTCTTGCCAGTACGTTTGCTTTGGCCCGCCCAAAGAACGGCATTGAGACAGATCTCCTCGCCTTCTTTGCTGAACGCCTCAAGGTCTACCTCCGCGATCAGGGCATCCGGCATGACGTGATCCAGGCGTGTTTTGACCTTGGCGGGCAGGACGACCTGGTGCTACTGGTGAACCGGGTGCGGGCGTTGCAGGACTTCCTCGGGACCGAGGACGGATCGAACCTGCTCGCAGGCTACAAGCGCGCCGCCAACATCGTCTCGGCCGAGGAGAAGAAGGACGGTGTCGAGTATTCCGGCGCTCCGGACGTGAAGTTCGCAG
>JBCDID010000118.1:0-9103 GCA_038749355.1 Pseudomonadota bacterium
AGCGACAGCCCGATCCACCAGTTGGCGTTCACGCCCGAAAGTTCCTGCCCCGGCAGCTTGTGGTCCTGCTGGACGGGCAGCAGGCCATCATCCTCGACCCAGAACTTCCCGTCATCCAGCCGCTCGCCATCGGGGTTGCCACCGACCCTGCGCATCCGGTCCATGCGCGACCAGGAGGAGCCGTAGAGCTGGCTGCCATCCCACCAATGGGTCTCGACATTGGTGAACGGATCCGGGCGGCCCTCGTCCTTGGGGTTTGTGGGCGCGCGCGTGGTGTGGAAGACGCTCATCTCGCCATTGGGCTGGCCATCGGGGCGATCGGGGGGCCAGACATCGTCCTCGGGCACCGGAATGATGTGCTTTTCGGCGGGATTGTTCTTCCCGTGGCCGAGCCAGTCGTGGACCATGAATTGGATCCAGGCGGCGGCCATGACGTTGAGATAGGGGACGGGCACCAGTTCCTTGCGCGCCATCAGCTTGTTGGAGACCTCGCGCGGGCTCGGTGTCATCAGCTTTTCGTCGCGTTCGGGGTAGGCGTAGCGCAGGGGAACATTACGCCCGAAGCGCGCGCCCGCCATGCCCATCCAGGGCTTGTCGCGGTCGTTGAAAGATCCGTCGGGCATGCGGAAGCCCTCGGCCTCGGCCCGTTCCCGGAAGCCCGGCGGCAGATCGGAAGGTGTGGCAGCGGAAGTCCCGTTGTCGAACGCCTGTTGTGGCGCTTCTGCGAACCCCGGCGTCCCGGTTGCCGCTGCGTCGTCCAGCACCGGCGGCGCGGTTTCCGTGTCGATCAGGTTGTACCGGCGCAGGTTCACCCTCAGTCCGATGATCGCAGCCAGGGCAAGGACAAAGGGCAAATCAGGCCACGGGCGCACCCGGTCTGAAATCCGCGCCCAAACACCCAACACAACGTCCAGTAATCGTTCCATGGATTCGCTAGCCCCCAAAGCTGGCGTTCAATCAATCCACGGATGATATCGCATTTGGCGGCTCGCTCAAAGGATGTTACGATTCTCCTAATTTGCATCACTGGTTGTATTGCCCGATCGCGGCTGGGTGTTTTGCGTCGCAGGAGGGCAGGGGAATTCAGAGGGGAGAGGCCATGCCACGCCGTCGCGTCCAGAACTGGAAACGCTCGATCACGTATCACGCCAACTCGGTCGAACGCATCAAGTCCGTCGAACAACTGCAGGAGATCGTGAAGGACAAGGAGCGCTACCCAAGCCCTGTCCGGGCCAAGGGATCGCACCACTCCACCACCCGCTGCATCGTGGCCGAGGGCGGCACGGTGGTCGATTTCTCCAAGTTCAACGAGATCGTGGAGATCGACAAGGACGCCAAGACCATCACCATGCAGGCCGGCGTCCAGCAGATCGACGCGGCCAAGGCGCTGGAGAAGGAAGGGCTGCAGTTCTTCACCAATATCGAGCTTGGCAACCTGACCATGGGCTCGGGCGCGACCGGCGGGACGAAAGACGCCTCCTATTTCGACAATGGCGAATGGGAGTTCGGGCAGGTCTGCTCCTACTGCGTCGGCATGAAATGCGTGATGCCGGACGGATCGCTCCGCGAGTTCACAGAGGAGGGCGACCCGGACATCTTCCCCGCGCTCCGCACAGGCTACGGCATGATGGGCATCGCCTACGAGGTCACCTTCCGCGTGAAGGAGATCTCGGCCATGGCAGTCGAGCACGAGCTCTTCACCGTCAAGCAGTTCTCCGCCAAGCTCGACGACATCCTCGGGCGCGAGAAGTCGGTGATGCTTTACCTCTTCCCGTTCCTCGACAAGGTTCTGGTCGAATACCGCTATGACACCGACAAGAAGATGGACACGGAAAGCAAGGCCTGGGCGATCCGGAACTACACTTGGAAGACCGTCTGGCCGTTCATCGCGAATGCGTTGGCCTTTGTCCCGATCCGGTGGCTACGCTACGGGATCACGGACCAGCTGAACCGCCTGACCGCATGGTTCATGGCGAGCCAGCTCCGCGACACCAACTCCAGCCCGGCCAGCCAGATCATCCGCTATTCCGAGATGGGCGGGTTCGCGTCCTACACGTTCTCGATCTGGGCCTTCCCGCGCCACGAATATGCCGAGACGATCCAGAAGTACTTCGCCTTCTGCAAGGAGTACTACGAGCTGAACGGCTACCGTTGCGACATGCTGAATGTGGGCTACCATATCCGGCAGGACCAGCAGGGGCTGTTCTCGTACACGCGGGACTGGGATGCGCTGACGCTGGACCCGGTGGCGTCTGGCACGAAGGGATGGGAGGGGTTCCTCCACGCCTACAACATTTTCTGTTCCGAGAATAACGGCCGGCCCCTCTTCAACCAGTCGGGCAGCGTGACGCCCTTGCAGGCCATGAAGGCCTTCGGGCCGGAGATCGCGATGTTCAAGGCGATCCGGGACAAGATGGACCCCGACGAGCGGTTCTATAACGAGCACTTCCGTAAGCTCTTCTCCGAGGTGCCCGCGGCTGGCACGCGCGCGTCCGCCAAGACCGCCAAGGCGAAGGCCGAAGCCGCCGAACAGGACGCGTAAGCCGATGTACCCGACTTACAAGGCGCTCGGCTGGTTCCGGGGGCTGGTCCTGCTGGGGCTCTTCCTGAACGCGGCCTTCTTCCTGCCGGGGCTGTTCGCGCCCCGGCTGCTGGAGACATGGTTCGACTTCGGCATCACCAACACGGTCCATTGGCTGCAGAACGTCTCGCTTCTGCTGATCATCGTCACGGCCATGTACATCCCCGTCATGCGCGACCCGTTCCGCTACATCTTCATCACCTATCTCGTGGTGGGAGGCAGGTTTGCGGCGGGCTCGCTGTTCTTCTTCGGGGTGCTCTTCATGGACTACCCGGAAGGCATGATGACGCTGGCCATGGGCGACCTGATGCTATCCACGGCGCAGGCCTATTGCGTCTACCAGATGCTGCGTGAGGGCGACCCGGAGGCAGGCTGGGCATGAGCCTGACGCAGGTCGACGCCTACTCGCCGCCCGAGACGCGGCTCTTTGCGGCGCAGTTCCGCAAATGGTGCATAGTGGTCGGTTTCGTCTGGGTGGCGGTCTTCCTGTTCCTCCGCTCCTATCCCATTGACCGTCCGGTCGAGCGGGTGACGGAGGTCGAGCATTTCTACTACGGTTCCATCGGTTCGGACCGCTCTTCCGGACTGCCGGTGGAGATCATCCGGGTCCTGCCCGTGCTGTTCCCGCAGCACCTGCCTGTCGGCGCGCCGCGGGACCTGACGGCCTTCGGCTTCATTCAGGAACCCGGCGAGGTGCTGCCCATCGGGTTCTCGATCCGCAACCAGTTTGTCGAGCGCACGCAGATCAACTGCGGCACCTGCCATACGGGGACCGTGCGGACCTCTGCTGACGCCGACCCCGTGATCGTGCCGGGCATGCCCGCCGTGACCGTGGACCTGCACAGCTTCTTCCAGTTCCTCTTCGACGTGGCCCGCGATGACGGGTTCACCGGCGACGCCGTGGTCGAGGCCATCGAGGCGAACACCGATCTCAACTGGCTCGACCGGCTGATCTATCGCATCGCGGTGGACCGGATGCGGGAGCAACTCCAGGCCCGCGAGATCCGCAACGCCTTCATCTTCGCCGATGATTACACCCGCTTCCTGCCGGGTCGGGTGAACACGTTCGACACCTTCAAGGTTGAACAGTTCCGCCATTTCTACGAAGTCGAAGGCGTGACGCCTACCCGCGACGAGATGTTCGGCATCGTCGACTTCCCCTCCGTCTGGAACCAGGCCCCGCGCGACGGGTTGTGGCTCCACTGGGATGGTAATCAAAGCTCTGTGCGTGAACGGAACTTCTCGGCGGCCATGGGCGGGGGCACCCTGCCACACGAGATGGACATCGACGCGCTCTTCCGCATCGAGGATTATCTCTCCGACCTGCCGGCGCCCGAATACCCCTTCCCCGTGGACGCGGAGCTGGTGGCCCAAGGCGAACAGATCTACATGGCCCAATGTGCCGAGTGTCACGACTTCGGCGCAGCTCTGCTGGGCCAGACTGTCCCTCTGGACGAGATCGGCACCGATCCGCACCGCGCTTGGTCCTACACGGACACGATCCGCCGCGCGCAGATTGACTTCACCTCAGGCCATTTCTGGCAGTTCCGGAACTTCCGCGAGATCGACGGCTACGCGACCCAGCCGCTGGACGGCATCTGGGCACGGGCTCCCTACCTGCACAACGGCTCGGTTCCGTCCATGTGGGAGCTGCTGACACCGGAGGAGCGCCCGACGGCATTCGAGGTCGGCGTGGACATCTATGACCCCAAGAACATGGGCTGGCAGGTCGCGCGCCTCGGCCCGTCCGACCCCTACAGTGGCCCCAACCAGATCCTCGACACCCGCGCCAAGGGCAACGCCTCGACCGGGCACTCTTACGGCTCGGACCTCGGCGACGCCGAAAAATGGGCGTTGATCGAATACCTGAAGACCAAATGACCATGACCCCCCTTCATCTTGCTGGAAATACCTCGGGGTCTGGGGCAGAGCCCCAGCGGGGCCCGGCACGGGCCACATCATGAGCGGGGAGATCTGACCATGACCATCACCGGCATCGTGATCACCGCGCTCATCCTGCTGACCGTGCTGTCCTTCGTGAAGCAGGCCGCGCGTCCCTATCCGGGTCCCACCGAGCAACCTGAGGAACCCGAGACCACGGGGGTTGCGGTGATGCTGTGCCACCGTCTGACCGGGGAGCATGACCACCCTCGCATGGTGACCAAGTGGCTTCCCGCGCGGGCAAAGCTGGTGGATGCGCACTGGGACACCGTGGGTGCGCTGCGCTACGTTCAGGTGCCGCAGCTGAGCCGTTGGAACATCGTCTTCCTGCTGGTGGCTCTCAGCCGCAGCTGGTTGGTCGCAGCCATCGGATCGATGCTGCACGGTCTCCCGTCGCCAGCAGGCCGGAAGCACCCGGATGAGCTCTGGGACCTGATTGAAGTGTTCGAGTTCGCGGACAGTACCGGGGCCGCCGCGTTCCTCGCCTCGGAGGCAGCAGAAGCGCTGGCCGAGGACGGTGACGGATGGAGCGTCCACGCCCAAGCCATCCCCATGGTCACGACCCGCGCGTACCTGCGCACGCATTTCGCCCCGGATGCAGCGGTTACGCTGTTCTGCCTGCGCGGGCGGCCCGAGATCGGCCGGGATGGCATGATCGATTACTGGCTGGATCAGCACCGGCCCTTCGTGCAGGGGCTCCAGCCGGTGCTGAACTATGCGTGGTACGACCAGCACATCGCCCGCGGGGCCGAGGATCTGGACGCGGCAGCCCGGGACTACCTGCCAGGACATGCGCCCTGGGACGGGATGGCCTCGATCGGATACCCGCATCTGCGTGACCTTGTTTACGGCGCGGTTGATCCCCGGGTGCAGTTGGCAAACCTTCGGTTGGTCTACGATGAGACCCGGTTCATCGATCTGCCGCAATCGGCCCTGATGCTCGGCACCGTCACCCATATCCGTGCTGACGACCCGGTGGACTAGCGCCCCGGTTATCGCTGCGACCAGTCCCCAATCAGGATTTCAACGGCCAAGCCCTGTTGACACATCCGCCGCCCTTGTGACCAATCGGGCGGTAGCGTTTTGAGGGTGGTATTCATGGATGATGTTGGAAACACGTTTGCGGACGCGACCATTCTGTCGCGGTTCAATGATACAGACCTGATCCGCCGAATTGAGACTCCGGACGACCTAGACATCTTCAGCATTGTGCTGGAGGCAGGCCAGACGATCGAGCTGATCCTGAGCCCGGCTGTGTCCGGCGACCCGCTGGAGTTCGGGTTCCTGGAGGTCTTTGACGATCAGGGCGCCCTGCTGGATTTCGAAGAGAACCTCGACCCACAGGACGACGCCAACATCGTGTTCCAGGCGCCGAGCGCGGGTACCTATTTCATTGCCGTCAGCGGCGACAGTTTTGCAGGACCCGAGTTCGGGACGGGGGCCTATCTTTTGCAGGCCCGACCCCAGACACCGCTGCGCGACCCGGAAGGCGACGGGCCGGAGACGGCCCTGTTCCTGCCGGGCTTCGGGACCACCACACACACGTTGGTGAACATCGACGACGAAGATCTGTTTCGCATCGACGTTGCGGAAGGCGAACGCATCACCGCCCAGATACGCGGTGTCGGGACCGATCCGCTGACCAGCGGCACGCTTCTGGCGGGGAATGCCGACGGTGTGATCTTCCAGCAGGCCAGCATCTTCTCGAGCGGAGGCAGCGCCATAGAGTTCACCCCGGTTGGCAGCGGCCCGTTCTTCCTGGGCGTGGCCGGTTACAACGAGACCTCGACCACGGACTTCGGAAGCTACGAGCTGACCTTTGCCCCTGCGACGGCGCAGTCGGAGCCGGATCTGAGGACCACGGTCGCGCTGGTAACCGAACCGGGAGAGGACCGTCGCGCCACGATCAGCTTCTCGGTGGACAATCTCGGCGAGCAGGTCGTGGACAATGTCAGCTTCTCGATTGTCCTCAGCGATGACGTCGTCATCAGCGGAGAAGATCTGGTTCTGCAACGTCAGGGGCCGATCACGCTGGCCGCAGAGTCCAGCATCAGCGTCACCACGTCTATCGAGATACCCGCCGAGATCACGGATGGGGTCTATCGGCTGGGTGTGATCGTCGATCCGGATAACATGGTGGCAGAGAGCCGCGAGAGCAACAATACTGACGTGACGGAGGAGTTCGTCTACGTCCAACCCGGCACGCCCGAACTCATCGCGGGGGAGTTTACCGTCACGGCGGCCGACGGGACGCCCGCGGCATCCGCCCGGTTCACGCAAGGCGATACGCTGCTGACCAGTCTCGGCCTTGTGAATGAGGCCGAACGCAGTGCCAATGCCTTCGACGTGCGCTTTGTCCTGCAATACCCGGGGACCTCGGTGGTTACGACCGACACGGTTCGGGTCTCCGGGCTTGCAGCATTTGAAGAGGTGACGGTGCAGGGGGCGATCGAACTGCCCGATGGTCTGGATTTCACCTCCGGCATCGGCGTGGTCTCAGTGGTTTTGGACCCGGCGGGCACGTCAGGCGATGAAAGCCCGGTGAACAACACGCCCTTCCCTGTGAACGTGGAAGTGGTCGATCTCAGCCGGGACGACCACGCCGACGAGGCGTCCGCAGGCACGCCGATCCAGCCGGGTGATGAAATCTCCGGCGTGATCCAGGCAGGTGTCGGCGCCGGGCTGGACGAGGACTTCTTCAGCTTCCTGGCCATTGCCGGGGACCGCTACCGCTTCACTGTGAGCCCGGATGACAGTTTGACGGCTCCGCTGCCTGTGGCGCGCGTGGACGTGGTGGCGGGGGATGGCGGACGCATTGAGGAGGGCATATTCACCGGCGACCCGCTGGTCATCTCCGGCATCGCCCAGACCAGTGGCGCGCAGGCGGTGGAAGTGCACGGACGCTTCCTTGCCGGGGAGCGCGGGTTCGGGGGCTACACCGTCAGCTTCGACAGCTTGACTTCGGATGTGCCGGATGATCACGCGGATGCGCGCGAAGGGGCCACGCAGTTGTCCTTCAATACCCGCGCGACCGGCACCCTGGGTGACTTGGACGACGTTGACGTGTTCGCCATTGATCGCAGCGGGATCCCGCCGTTCACCGTCATGGCCAACAAGCTGACCGGCAGCAACGGTATTTCGATCCGCGTTCTGGACAGCTTCAGCGAGGCCCCGACCGGCCTCAGATCCACGGTCCTGGAGGCGTTCTCGGGCACGACGGTTGGGCGGAGCTACTCCAAGTCATTGAGCAATCTCTTTGGCGATGAGCCCATCTTTGTCGAGGTCTCCGGCACGACCGGGACCTATGAACTCGAGCTGGTGACGCACAGCAGCTTCGATGATCCGCGCTTCTTCTTCGACGCGTTCGGGTTCAACGACATCACCGGGCAGGTGAATGACCCGGACATCTTCGTCATGCAGGACGACATTGTGCGCGACCTGATCCGCAATTTCGAGTTCGGACTGGACCAGATCGATGTGTCCGAGTTCGGGGCTGAGGTCTTCGAGGACCTCGTCATCTCGAACCAGATAAACGGTTCCGGCGGCACGGCCTGGGTGAACATCGCGGACACGTCAGGCGCTATCCAGATCGGGGTGCGCTTTGGCGACGGGACGCCCTTGGATGCCAGCGCCTTCACACCCGGAGACTTCATCTTCCTGCCACCCACCGCAAGGACTGCGGGTCTTCGGCAGCAGGACGGCTCAGGCTTCAACGATTTCCGCGGCGTCGTCGGATCCGAGGTCTACCTGCTGGAGGATGACGGAGTGCGCGACCTGATCCGCGCCTTCGAATTCGGGCTGGATCAGATCGACGTGTCCACCTTCGCCGAGAGCATGGCCGACCTGACAATCACCAACCAGACGCGTGGGAACGGGTCCGTGAACTGGGTCAACATCTCGGATGACCTCGGCGACATCGAGGTAGGCATACGGTTTGGCGACGGCACGCCGCTGGACGCGGGCGCGTTCTCGGCGCGCGATTTTATCTTCTCGGATGTGCCGCTGGAGCGGGATCAGGTGCTGGAAGACCTGCCCGGCTTCACGGACCTCTCCGCCGCAGGCCAGCGCGACACCTTCATCATGCTGGATGACGGGGTGCGCGACCTGATCCGCGGATTCGACCCTGCGAGGGACGTGATTGATGTGTCCGCTTTCGCCGAGAGCCTGGACGATCTGACCATCATCAATCAGCAGCGCAGCAATGGCTCTGTGACCTGGGTCAACATCGCGGACTTCTTCGGCGAGGTCGAGATGGGTCTGCGTTTCGACAGCGGCGCGCTGGATGGCGCCCGCCTGACCGCGGACAACTTCATCTTCTCCGAGGAGCCCATCGAGCGTCAGCCTGTCCTCAACGTGCTGACCGATACGGACGGTTTCACGGACCTGCGCGCGACCACGGGGGCCGATCTCTTCGTCATGCAGGATGACGACGTCCGCGATGTGATCCGCGGCTTCCAGCCGGGCGTCGATCAGATCGACCTGACGGACTTCAACCTCGGGTTCTTCGGCGGAAACATCGTCGCGGACAATATTTTGCGCCGCGACGGGTCCGTGACTTTCGTCGAGGTGTTCGTGGATCGC
>JBCDID010000119.1:0-9076 GCA_038749355.1 Pseudomonadota bacterium
AGATCACCGATCACGGCGACCACAAGGTTGTGCGCAATACCATCGATGGGCAGGAGATCTTCTTCACCATCCACCACGAGATCGACGTCATCCAGCGCCACCACCAGAAGGGCAACTTCTACGAGCCCGAGGAAATCGCGACCATGGCGGCCCACGTGCCCGAGGGCGGGGTGATCCTCGATATCGGGACCAATGTGGGGAACCACGCGCTATGGTTCGCCAAGTACAAGGCGGCGCGGAAGATCTATGTGTTCGAACCGAACCCGGAGGTGCTGAAAGTGCTGCGCTCCAACATCGCGCTGAACGGGATTGAGGGGCAACTCGTCACCGACTTCCTGGGCATCGGTTTGGGTGACAAGGCCGCGGGAGGCTTCCGCATTCAGGCAGCCGAAAAGAACCTCGGTGGCGGGCGCATGTTCGAGGGTGGCGGGGATCTGGAGATCCGTACAGGTGACAGCGTGGTGGCGCCTGGGGACAGTGTCGACTTCATCAAGATCGACGTGGAACGCATGGAAATGCTGGTGCTCGCGGGCCTCACCGAAACCATTGCCCGCTGTCGCCCACCGATCTTCGTGGAGGTGGACCGCAACCACCTGGACGACTTCGAGGCGTGGTTGGAGCAGAACCGCTACACGGTCGAGATCACCTACCAGCGTTCAAAGCGAAACATTAACCACATGTGCCTGCCTGCCTGAGGTCTGCCACCGTCTCCAACCGGCACAGGCCGTCGAATTGACCACGCGGCAAGTTGTGGTACCTTGACCTTATTGAAATAAAGCAATTTGGAAAAAGCCATGACCGGCACAATGGTCTATCGGCTGCGCGTTTCCGACGCGGCTGACCCTCATATGACAACTTTCACAGACGCGCTTTCAGACGCCATGGGCATCTGGGACAATCGGAGTTTCAATCACGTCGCCGGATTGCACGGGGTGCCCGGATGGTACTGCTGGCATCACCAGCGCAACCAACGAACAGATGTGCAGGCGCGGCTCTTCCTCCCATGGCACAGGGCTTATCTCTTGGATCTCGAGCAGAAGCTTCAGGACCTGGTTGATGGAACATCACTGCCCTAGTGGGACTACGCAACAGATCCGAGCGTTCCGGCCGCCTACCAGTCGGCTTCACTCGACGGCTTCGAAGCCCGCGTTCCAGTACGCGGCGATACGGTGCTTTACCAGACCGAGCGTGCGCCTGGGCGTTCCAGGTTCGCGCGCTTGCCGTACAAAGCGGATCTCGACGGATTGCAGAATCTGACCAACTGGGAAGAGTTCTCTGACACCCTTCAGAACCTTCACGACTCTGTTCATGTCTGGGTTGGCGGCAGCATGAGCGATCCGGCCGTCGCCTCCTACGACCCCATCTTCCACGCCCATCACTGCATGATCGACCGGCTCTGGTACTTATGGCAGGTGAAGCACGGCAATGGAGGCATCCCGGAGGAGCTGCTGGATCTCAGCCTCGACCCCTTCCCGTTCACATTCCGACAAGTCCTGAACGTTCAGGCACTTGGCTATGAATACGCAGTCACGGCTGCAGCAATTCCGGGCAATTGAGGGAGGCGGCAATGACAATCGAAGTTCAGAAATTCAAGAAGGCCAAACACGGCGTCACGGGTGACTTCACCAAGGCACATCTCGAAATCTATGGCATCGACCATTTCCGTCCGAGCTATGATGTCCTCGTATTCTTGAACGACTCGCGGGTGGGTCCGAAGAACGCCACCGAGACCCGCAAAGGTTATGCCGGACGGTTCTCCGTGTTTGGACATGCAACATGCTATAGTGATGCTTGCCGTTGCGCCGTCGGCAAGTAAGGAAGGCGTGTCGACATGCGCCGCAACCATATGCTGACGAAGGCCTTCAAACGTGTGGACATCACGGAACCGCTTCGCAAGGCGATGAAGAAAGGCAAGAAGCTCTCGATCACCCTAGTCGCTGGAACCGGTGACGAAGAGGGCATGAACGAGGTGGATGGCAAGCTTCTCAGCTTCTCGGGCATGCAGATCTTGACGTTCATCTGAGTGCGTTCGGCATCGCTAGAACGACAAATACCCACCCGCACAAGCCACCTTGCGCTGCGTCTGCCGCGGTGCCGCGTGCGGGTGGGTGGGCTGCGCCAAAGTAGAAAACGGCACGACCTCTCAGGGGAGCGCGCGGCACCGCTCAGCCCAGGTCCAGCCCCTCGGCTTCGTCTGGGGTGAAGTCGACATGCAGATGGTTCCCGTCGGGATCCCATATGTTGAGCTGCACGATTGGAAAGCCAGGCACCTTGAACAGCTTTGTCCGCGTGCCTGCCGCCTCTGCGCGGGCAAGCATTGCCTTAAGCCCCGTGGCTGAGAAGGCCACATGCTCCAGGTGCAGATCGTCCTGAGGGCCCTTCGGCGCGACCTCGCGCTCGACCAGATGCACCAGCGCGTGCGCGCCCGCATACATCCACGCGCCGTTGAACGGGAAGTTCGGGCGGTCACCCTGCTGCAAGCCGAGAACATCGCGATACCAGGCAATCATCTCGTCCAGACGTCCTGTCCGCAGGTTCACATGATCCAGCCGGCTGATCCCATCGGCCATCGACGCGCTATCCTCTGCCATCGTGGCGCAGCACCCAGTTGCGGATCAGCGCCCGCTCGAACCCCTTGGCGCGGCCCATCCAGCGTTTGTTGACCCGCTGGGCGCCCCCGCCCCGGCGTGCCAGATCGTTGGAGAAGATCGCAAACGCCAACTGCCGACCGCTCGGGGTCGCAACATAGCCCGCCAACCCGCGCACATAACTCATGGTGCCGGTCTTCGCGACAACGTTGAGCCGATCATAGTCCAGCGGCACACTCTTCGCGACGACATTGTGGCGCTTCAGATATCCTGCGATGGCACCCGGAATGCGCGGATGCAGACCGGCTGCATCAGGCGCGCGGCGGGCAAAGGCTGCTAGCAGCTCGACCATGCGCCTAGGCGAGACGCGGCTTTCGACCGTCAGCCCCGAATGATTGACGAACTGGAATCCGGGATCGTTCGCCGGGAACCCCGCTACCGATGCCGCCCAGGCGTTCATGACGGAGGCCGAGTCCGCCAAATCCCGCGCCTGAATCCCGACAGAGCGCGTGGCCGCCGCCCCCGTGACCTCTGCCGTCAGGTTGGTGGAAAAGCGCAGCATGTCCCGGACGATCTCGCCCAACGGCCTGCTTTCGTGACGCGCGACGGTGCGTGCGGAGTTCGAGGACCGGTCGCGCTGCGCTTCGGGCAGGCCAACGCCCTGTTCCGTTGCCAGGGTCCGCAACACCTCACCCGCGTAAAGGTCCGGCTGCTTGACGGGCAACCACTTGGCCGCACGACCCCGAAAGGCCCGGCGCGCCATCTGCCACTCCTCCGGTCCCTGCCGGTTGGCTAGACGGAAGACCGGGGCGCCGGGCGTGTCGACCACGGCCACGCGCACGTTCTCGACCGGCGGCGAGAGCGTCTCGGACACGGCCTCGACCGAGAGCCGGTTGCGCCCGGAGCGCGCATCCCACTTCACGTGCACACGGTTGAAATTCAGGTTCAGACCGGAGACGGAGGGGTTGTAGCTCGAGTCCTCGGCCTGAGCGGTCTCGATCTCCGTGACCTGCGGCAGGGCCGAGCCATCGGCGATCAGACGCCCGGTGATACCGCGTACACCACTGGTGGCAAGACGCTGGACGAGCGGCAACAGGGCATCGGTGTCGAGCTCCGGGTTTCCCCCGCCCCGCAGGATCAGGTCTCCCTCGATCCGGGTGCCCTTTTGCGGCCCTGTCGCCCGCAGTTCGGTCACGAAACGATAGTCAGGGCCGAGCGCGTCCAGCGCGAACGCCGCCGTGGGCAGCTTGGCCACCGAGGCAGGAGCGAAGGCGCGGTCCGCATTCTGGCTGTCCAGGACCCGCCCCGTGGCCAGATCCACAAGGATCCAGCCGGAGACACCGCTCAGGCCGAGGTCCCGCCGGATGTCAACGCCGGCGCGCGGCGCGGGCAGCACGACTGGCTCAGTTGTCTCAGCGGCATATGATTGCGTGCAGATACCGGACAGAACACCGGCCAGCACGGTCAGGCATAGACGACGATCTAGACGCATCGGGCCCTCGCTTCCCATCCGTCCCCGTGGAAAGTGTCGCAGATCGCTACATCGGTCGCAAGTCACGCAGGGTCGCGGGGCGGCATCGTGTAGGGTGCATCCATGATGCACCGTGGTCTGGTCACAGAAATCAGCTCCAGCCGCCCTGCCCGCGGATCGCGGTTGAGGAATGTGCGGACATCGGCCCGGTAAGAAGGCACCATCCCGGCTCTCCGTTCCGGCCCAGCACGGACGCCGCAGAAGCAGGGCGGCGCAAATGCGCGTAAGACCGCGCAGCCGGGCTCAGACCAGCCGACAGCTGCTGGCCCGGGCGCGCCAGCACCAGGAGGGGCCAAGTCTCAAAGATCCAGCGCCAGCGTTCCCAATGATGGAATGTGACCAGGTTGTCCGCCCCCATGACCCATATGAAGCGCACACCCGGGTAGCGCTCGGCCAGATGCATCAGCGTGTTGGCCGTGAACGCGGTTGGCAGATGACGCTCGATATCGGTGACCACGATCCGTGGATGCGTCCGGATCTGGCGGGATGCCGCAAGCCTGCGCTCCAGATCCACAGGCTCCCGGGGTTTCAACGGGTTTCCCGGCGAGACCAGCCACCAGAGCCAATCCAGGCCCGCCGCGCGCAAGGCCCATTCCGAGATGTGCACATGCCCTGCATGCGGCGGATCGAAGGACCCGCCCAGCAGACCGACACGCTGGCCCGGCATCGCAACTGGACCCGCTCGGATCATGTGCCTCCCTTCGTGATGCGGCGCCATGTGGGCGCGGCGCGAGGGCCCTGTCAACTGTGCACGGAGTTGAGTGCCGCCTGAACACCGCGTAGATCTGGCAGATGGAAGAGATAGCAATTGCCCATGAAGACCCGGAAAGCGCCGACGCCGTGTGGTGCCTCGCGCAATACTATGCGCTGTTGTCCGCCTCGATCGGCGAGCCCTTCGACGTCGGGCGCAGCCGCGACCCGGACCGGGATGCACTGCGCCCCCCATTGGGCGCGTTCCTGATCGCCCGCATGGAAGGACAGGCGATCGGATGTTGCGGGCTGAAAGGCGATGGATCACCGGATGGCGAGATCAAACGGCTCTGGGTGGCAGAGACAGCCCGCGGCCGGGGCCTTGCAACCCGCCTGATGCGGGAGGTGGAAACGAGAGCACGCAGCCTCGGCATGACGCGCCTCCGGCTCGACACCAACCGGACGCTGACTGCCGCCATTGCAATGTACCACCGACTCGGCTGGATCGAGATTCCGGCCTTCAACGACGAGCCTTACGCGCACCACTGGTTTGAGAAACGCTTCGACTCGGTCAACACCGCAAAATGAGAGTTCTTCTTGTCTTTTGATCTACTCTTCCACGCGCCCGGGGGGCAGTCCGTCTCGAAGGGACGCCTGGACCGGTGGTTCGCCAAACAACCACATTGTACGGTTCTGACCAGGCAGGCGGACTATGACAATCCGGACACCGGCGTCCATTTCATGTGGGAGTACTCCGGGGATGTCTACGGCACTGAAGGCCCCGCTCCGCACGTGATCCTGCTGCTGAACTATCTGCGGCCTCTCCCCTTCGCCGACGAGGCAGCCGACATAATCGACGCGCTCGTTGCCAAGTTCGGCTTCCTCGTGTCGAATCCGCAGGACGATGGCAAACCCGAGCCCTGGAACCGCGCAGCGTTCCTGGCAAGCTACCGGCAGCATGCGGGCATGGCGGCCCGCTCGCTGCTTCACCAACACCCCGACGCCATGCAGCAGCTCCGCATCCTGCCATCGGAAAGGATCCGGCGCATCTGGGACTGGAACAGGCAACAGGTGGAGCGCTACCAGTGGCTGGCGACGCTGGGCTTGGACCTCTTCATTCCCAAAGTGATGGTCCTTGAGGTTCAGGGCACTGTCTACGAGACCTTCATCTGGGGCGACGCGGTGCCGTGCATCATTCCGCCCGGCATCGATCATGTGCTTCTGGGACGGGAGGCCCTTGCGCCACGAACCGGATTGCTGCGCAAGCGTCGCGCCACCCATGAGTTGGTTCCACTGAGTGCACTCAAGCACATTCTGGATGCCCACTACATGCCTCTGCCGGAGATCCCGGGCGCTTTGCGGGCACGCAGACCCGCTGACGTCCCTGAACTCCGAGCAGCTCTCCAGGCAAGGCCTGCCGGCAAGGATGCCATCAATCGCGCGATCTTTCCTGACAAGTACGATCAGGTCCCGGAGGCGGATCGCATGGCCGTCATCGCGTTCTCGAGCCTGCTGGATGCGGAACTCGTCTCAGACTTGGAGCCCTAGGCGCACCACTGGTTCGAGAAGACGCTTGGCTGACGCAAGGGGCGGGTGCGGGCCATCTCCTCCGCCTCACGGCGCGACATGATCCGGCGCACAGGTGGGCCATAGGCCCGCACCGGGTCCTCCAAAAGCCCCGGAAAATGCGCGAGCAGGGCAAGCCGCTGCACAGGCGACAACAGGCCCAGGGCGAAGGGTCCGGGAAAGAAGGTCTCAACCGCCAGCCCCTCGGCAAAGATGATCTCGTGCTGATCGAAGAGCAGCGTATGGTAGGTGACCTCGCGCCGTCCCTCCATCCGGCGCACACCAGGCGCGGGCAAGAGCCCCTTGGCAAGCGCCAGACCATCGCCTTGGGGCGTCTGCAAAAGAACCCTGTGCTGGGGTGAGACCACGAGCGGCCGCGAGGGCCGATCAGACCCCAACGCCCCGGGCTTGATCTCGATGGGTTTCTGCGAAGCATCGGCCGCGGCGAAGTCCAATCGCCGCGCTCCATGCCAAAGCAACCTCTGCGGCCCATGATCCAGCGTGTCAACGAGATCACCCGGCTTGAGCGCCTCGACCGGACGGGGCCCGTCCGGTGTCAGGATCGCAGTGCCGGTCGCGAAACAGACGAAATCCGTGACGAACCTGTCCGCAAACATGTTCGAGTTGTTGTTGAGTAGAAAGTTCAGGGTCAGCGACTCGATCGGCTTGGCTTCCATCGCCGCCGAATCCGTGTTTGCAGCGAACTCGGGCGCCAGGAAAAGGTTCCCGTTGGCATCTTGGAACACGACGGCGGAGATGTTGGCAGTGGTTCCATCGTCGTAAGTCAGCGTCGCGTCATAGACGGCAATGGAGTCGAAGAGGTTGGTCTCCACACCTGCGCCGTCGCCGAGATCGAACTGCACCTGGTCCGAGAATGTCGAGTTGTCCGTTCCGAGGTTGTTGTCTCCGTCATTGTCGATCGCAGTTACCGACACGACTTCTTCACTCAGGGGCGCGCCTGCGCTGCCGAAGGTCTGCCCGACGATGGCGCTTGCGTTGTCGGCGATGGCGTCGCCCTCGAAGTTATCGAGGTCCGTCCCTGGAATCCCCAGGAAAAGCGCGTTCCAAGTCGTCGGCATTCGGTCTGCCCCGTTCCAGTCACCCGAACGTCGTCATCCGGATCTCACCCGGGGTAGTCTATGCGCGAGCTGGTTAATGACCGGTTTCGCCGTCAGGTCTCCAGAGGTCGCCGTCTCCGCAAGTCTTTCGGCCTCCCACCTCCACACGGAGAACCCCCGGCTCCCGCGTGCGCCTGCCTTGATGAGGTCCCGGACAATCAGTAACGTACGGCTCGGCTTGGTCGAGGGGCGACCGGGCCGCATCGGGGGGCATGTTGTTCTATCTGAACCTTGCTTTGCTGGCGCCACTACGCGCGGTTGGGGCGTTTCTGTTGACCCTGCCATACCTGTTGCCGGCGCTCTGGCTCACGCTCCTGCTGCCGGGTACCCGACTTTCTCCCGAGGCGGAGGCAAGGTTGAACGAGGCCGCAGGTGTTCTGGGCGCAATAGCTGAATGGCTGCCCCGCCGGCGTCTCAGGTCCTCGAACGAGGAAGGAACCATGCTGGATCCCTGGGTCTTCCTTGTCGGTGCAGTCATCATCTTCGCCTGGATCATGGTGCTGTTCCGCACGCAGCGCGCGGCGCTCAGGATGCAGGGGCACGGTGACACTGGCAGTTACGCGCTACTGATCGTCCCATCAATCGGCTGGCTCAGGGCCTTCTGGGTGCCGTTCCTGATCACTGGGATCTTCGTGGCCGTTCAGGCCGCACTGCTGGAGCGCAGCGGACAATGGGCGTGGCTCGTCCAAGCGGTCGAAACCAATTCGCCTGTCACCTATGCACAAGCCTACTGGCCGCAGATGGCGAGGGTCTTCATCGCCTTGATGGTGATATGGGTGCCCGTAGGGGTGATGCAGGTGCAGCGTGCGGCACAGGAGCCATTGCCGTTCTCGACCTTAGGAATGGGTGGCTTGCCGCTAATCCTGTTGGGGCTCGTGTTCATGGTTCTGTCGATCCCCATCGCCATGGCTGTGGTCGCTGGCGCGGGCGCTGTCCTGCACACGGCTGAGGGGGCGCCGCCTTCCGCCCCGCTCTATGCCTATCTGGCCGTGCAGACGGTGTTACTTTGGTTTGCCCTGTCCTGCGCCAGTGTCGCCATCTTGGACCGCCGACTGCACATCATCGCAGACCGACTGGAAGGCGTGCGCTGACCGCCTCAGCTGCGTTGCGCCAGGTTCAGACAAGCGTTATGCAGGCCGCCGATCCCCTGCCTCAAGGAGCGCGAGCATGGCCAGCTACCAGTATGTCTACCACATGGATGGCGTCTCCAAGACCTATCCGGGCGGCAAGAAATGCTTTGAGAACATCCGGCTGAGCTTTCTGCCCGGGGTCAAGATCGGAGTGGTCGGCGTGAACGGTGCCGGTAAGTCGACGCTGATGCGCATCATGGCAGGCATGGACAAGGACTTCACGGGTGAGGCCTGGGCGGCCGAGGGCGCGAAGGTGGGCTACCTCTCTCAAGAGCCCGAACTCGACGAGACCAAGGACGTGCGCGGGAATGTCATGGACGGGGTCGCGGCGAAGAAAGCGATCCTCGACAAATATAACGAACTGGCCATGAACTACTCGGACGAGACCGCCGACGAGATGGCGCGGCTTCAGGACGAGATCGACGCGCAGAACCTCTGGGATCTCGATGCGCA
>JBCDID010000120.1:0-9071 GCA_038749355.1 Pseudomonadota bacterium
AGCCGAGGCCAAGGAGCCCGTCTATCAGAGCTTCTTCGGCACCGCGATCGACGGGACCGACCCGGTCTCGTATTTCACCGAAGGCCGCCCGGTCGAGGGCTCGTCCGACATAGTTCACGAGTGGAATGGCGCGAAGTGGCGTTTCTCGTCGGAAGAAAACCGCGCGAAGTTCGCCGCTAACCCGGAAGCCTATGCCCCGCAATATGGCGGCTACTGTGCCTGGGCCGTTTCTCAGGGCTACACGGCCTCGACCGATCCGGACGCGTGGAAGATCGTCGATGGCAAGCTCTACCTGAACTACAACAAAAGCGTTCAGCAGACCTGGGAAGGCGACATTCCCGGCAACATTGCCGCCGCA
Source organism: Pseudomonadota bacterium (assembly GCA_038749355.1). Classification (GTDB taxonomy): domain Bacteria; phylum Pseudomonadota; class Alphaproteobacteria; order Rhodobacterales; family Rhodobacteraceae; genus Thermohalobaculum. The sequence goes on from JBCDID010000120.1 coordinate 359, forward strand.
GACGGGAACTGGCCAAAGGTTCTCGACTGACGATCAGGTGCGGGGGTAAGCCCCCGCTGATTCAAAGGGCGCCAGAGTCTGCCTTGATGATGTTGAGAACGTTTCCTGTGCTCAAACCATCTGGGCGTCCACTAAAGTAGCGGTGCCTGATTTTGTCTGGGCCGAAGTGCTCCACATCACTGAAACCTGCAGCTGCCAAATGCCCCAGGAGCTGCTCTGGAGTATAGAAGCTGACGAAAGGTTCGCCACCGACGGCGCTCTTCGTAGCAATTGAGCGAACGGCATCGGGACTCGCTTGCGGCAAAGTCTCGATGGGCGGGATAAAGTTCATCACGAACTGGCGTCTGCCTGTGACGAGCGCGGCGGTGCGCTTTAACAGATCTTCAAGTGCAGCGTTCGAAATGTACTGACTGACTCCCAGCATAGAAAACAGCGTCGGCGTGTCCACTTGCAAGCCAGCTGAGATTAGCTTGTCTTCGAAACGCTCAGTTTCGAAATCCACGTCCACATATGCGAGCCCCTCAGGGATTGGGCACTGGATTTCGGCAAGGCGCTGCGTCTTCCAGGACTGCGTGTCAGCATGGTCGACTTCAAACACTTGGACGTGTTCCAAGCAAGATGGCCGGCGGAGGCCGAAGGAGTCGAGACCCACACCGAAAATCACATACTGAAGAGACCCTCGTGCCGCGGCTTCTGCGACGGCGTCTTCAACGATGCGGCTTCGCACGGACATCGTCGCGCGGGTGCTCGCCGATTGAAACTGGTCCAGCCGGTCGACGCTGCACGCTTCCAAGTCCGCTTCGGAGAAGCCGGAAAGCGCGTCGGCAAAGCGATCGTGCAGAGTTTACGGTTCATGATCGAGCCGTAAATGCGCCCCCCTGCTGGCTGCGCACAGCCTGGCAGTCATGCTTGCCTCGCCGGACTTCATGGCCACCTCCGGTGAAAGTAACGTTTGATCACTCCGATTTTAGGATACCGGAAGTTGTTCTATCTCGCCATGAGCCCGCGTTGCTTCATCCGCCAGACTGCCATGTCGATGCGGTCCTGACCAAAGAAGGGCTCGCCCTCAAACACCAGGCACGGCGTGCCCCAGTGACCGGCGGCTTCCTCCGTGGCCTGATTGTCTGCGATCTCGGCCTCCAACGCAGCCTCGTTGCCCGCAATCGCTGCTTCCATCTCCGCCAAGTCCAGTCCCGCCCGAGCCACCGATGCCGACATGTTTTCGGGCAGGTGCCAGTCCTCGACCGCGCCCCAGATGTCCCGCCCGACCTCGCAGCAGAAGTCGAGCCCGTGTCCGCGCCGCTCGGCCTCGATGCCGAGATAGGTCAATTGCCGGATGAACGGCTGATCTGCGGCGATCTCCAGCGTCTCGTTGTTCATGACAATCGGATCGGGTCGGGGTTTGCCGAACGAGACCCCGTGGAACTCAGCCATCCGCCTCACGTCGCGCTGGAGATATCCCATCCAAAGCGGATTGACGCCGTCGAAGAAGGTCGGGTTGCGGGTCGCGATAGGGTAGACGGGCCGCACGCGGATCGCGAGATCGTACTCCTTGGTCAGCGCGCGGTAGCGCCAGGAACCGATGTACGAGTAGGGGCTGCGGAACGAGTAGTAGAGATCAGCGTGCAACATCTCCCCACACTGCCCACCCACGTGCGCCGAGGCAATGCTCGTGCGAATGTCGGGATGTAGACCTGCAATATGTTCATCGGTAGCGGTTCAACCTGTGGTTTAAGTTTTCTGTAGCGCCGCTTGAACTTGCCCCATATGCTCCGCCGCGGGGCGAGGTGCCTTCGATGCGGAACGCAACGGGGGCTACCGAGGCGAAGGAGAACGGGCATGGGACACCCTGCGATTTCCGCGGGCAATGGCGCTGTCGTCACCGGCGCAGCTCTGGGCATCGGGCGGGCGCTGGCAAAGAGGTTCGTAGCCGAAGGCATGCGGGTCGCGCTGCTGGACGTCGATGTGGAGGGCCTGCACGACGCCCGGGCCGAGATCGGTGGCGATACCGAGGCCATCCTCTGCGATGTGGCCGAGATCGAAGCGCTTGAGCACGCGCAGTCCCGCATCGCCGATGCCTGGGGCAAGCCGCCCTCGGTCCTCGTCAACAACGAGGTCACCCGGATCGGGCATGGGATCGACGGCTCGCTGGAAGAATGGCACCGGGCGCTCGACATCAACCTGTTCGGAGTGATCAACGGTGTGCGGGCATTCTTGCCAGCCATGCAGAACGCGGGTGGCCCCGGCCTGATCGTTAACACAGGCTCGAAGCAGGGTATCACCAACCCGCCCGGCCATCCTGTCTACAACATGGCCAAGGCGGCGGTTCGCACCTATACGGAATGTCTGGAGCATGAACTGCGCCAGGATCCCGACAGACGCATCTCCGCCCATTTGCTGGTGCCCGGTTGGACAACGACAGGGCGCAAGGAACACAAACCGGGCGCGTGGATGCCGGACCAAGTCGCGGACCACATGATGACGGCGCTCGGGCGCGACAGTTTCTACATCATCTGCCCGGATGACGAGGTGACGGAGGCGCAGGACAAAGCGCGTATCCTGTGGGGTGCCGAGGACATCACCGAGGGTCGCCCGCCGCTCAGCCGTTGGCATGGTGACTGGAAAGACGCTTTCGCCCGTCATCAACCGCGTTAGCCCCGACTGGCGGAGTTGCGCTGGATCAAGGTCTGACGCAGTCTACCCGCGCATGTTGCTTCAACGGCAACAGGCGGGAGAGCTTCATGTCAAAACTCGTGATCGCAGGCGGAGGGGTGGCCGGGATGGCCGCGGCGCTCGCATTTGCGCGAGAGGGCTGGGAGGTCTCACTCTACGAGCGCAGGGAAGCGCTGAGCGAACTCGGCGCGGGTATCCAGATGAGCCCGAATGCCTGCCATGTCCTGAACTGGCTTGGCGTGTTGCCCCAGGTCGGCCCACAAGCGGTTGAGCCACGTGCGGCCGTCTTGCGCGACGGGCCGACAGGGCGAGTGGTCTACCGCGCCGCCCTGGCCGATCAGGCGGAGCAGCGCTGGGGCGCGCCCTACATCCACATCCATCGTGCGGATCTGTTGGATGTCCTGATCGAGGCCGCGAAGGAGGCCGGCGCACATCTCCATATGGGCGTGAGCGTTGAGCGCGCGGTGATGCAGCCAGATGGCGTGCATGTGCACCTTTCTGACGGGAGCATCGTCGACGCTGACCTGGCGCTCGGCGCGGACGGAATCAACTCGGCGCTGCGACGCGGCCTCGCACCGGACGAGGATCCGCGCTTCACCGGGCAGGTCGCGTGGCGCACGACGGTGCCTGCCGAGCTGGTGCCAGCGGGAACACTGCCCATGGAAGCCACCGTCTGGGCCGGATCAGGACGGCATCTGGTGAGCTATTACATTCGCGGTGGCGAGCTTATCAACCTCGTGGCCGTGCGCGAGCAATCCGAGTGGGCTGGTGAGGGCTGGATGGAGGCGGGAGATCCGGATGACATGCGCGTGGCCTTCGCAGATTTCGCGCCCGAAGTGCAGTCGGTGCTGCAGGAGGTGACGGAGTGTTACCTCTGGGGTCTCTTCGACCGGCCCGAACAGGTGCGCTGGGTCGACGGTCGGCTAGCGATGATCGGCGACGCAGCCCACCCTATGCTGCCCTTCATGGCGCAGGGGGCGGCGCAGGCGCTCGAGGACGTGGCGGCGCTGGTTCGGCATCTGCGTGGCAATGAAATTCCCGCGGCGCTGGCGGCTTGGGAGGACGAGCGTTGGCCCCGCGCAACACGCGTGCTCCAGACCGCGGAAGCCAACGGGCGCATGTTCCACCGGTCCCCCGGCATGAAGCGCACGCTGTCCCGTGGCGTGATCTCGACAGTAAGCAGGCTCGCACCAGGGCTTGCAGCGGGACAGCTGGACTGGCTCTATGGGTTCAACGCAGTGAAGGGACCCTGAGGCCATCCATGAAGACGACGCCGTTCTGGCACGAAGCCGCCCCGCCCGAGGAGCCTTCCGGCGCGCAGGCGCCTCAAGATGCCGACGTGGTGATCGTGGGGGCAGGATTTACAGGGATCTCCTGCGCGTTGGCGCTGGCGGAGACTGGGCGCTCGGTCGTGGTGCTGGAAAAGGGTCCGCCGGGGGCCGGGGCCTCCACACGTAACGGCGGCATGATCGGCTGGGGTCACCGTGCGACGGTCTCGAAACTGGCCAAGCGCTATGGGCAGGAGACCGCCGAGGCGATGCTGCGCGAGGCCCGGTTGTCGCTCGAATTCACCTCCGCTCTGATCGAACGCTTGCCCGGCGATGCCATACACCAGAAGACCGGGCGGTATCTTGGGGCTGGCTCGCCCAAGCACTTCGACGAACTCGCGAAATTCGCCGAACGTGAGGCACCACGCCTTGGCATGGAAGCGCGTGTCGTCACGCGGGCCGAGCAGGACGCGCATATCTCGACGGATCTCTACCATGGCGGGGTGTTCTTCCCGCAGCATGGTGGATTGCACCCCGCGCTCTTTTACAAGGGGTTGCTTGCGGGCGCAAGGCACGCGGGCGCGCAGATCGTTGACCATTGCCCGGTCACCCGGATCAGCGGGGCGGAGGACGACTGGACCATCAGTCATGCGCAGGGAGCCACGCGCGCCCCTACACTGGTCTATGCTGGAAACGGCTACACCGGCGGCGGACGCGGGCCATTCGCACCCATGGCCAAGCGGCTGATCCCGATTCCCTCCTACATCATCGCGACCGAGACACTGGGCGAGAACCGGGTACGCTCGCTGATCCCTGGAGGCTCGATGTTGGTCGAGACCCGATCGCTCCATTCCTATTTCCGGCCCGACCCGTGGGGCGAGCGGATCCTCTATGGTGGGCGGGCGTCGTTGAACGTGCTGGATGAACGGGCCTCTGCGCAGCGGATGCGGTCGATAATGCTGTCGGTCTGGCCGGAACTGGGTGACGTGAAGCTGTCGCATTCGTGGAAAGGGTTTGTCGCATTCACCTTCGATGGTGCCCCGCATGTGGGTCAGGTCGAGGGTGTCTGGCATGCCTGTGGCTATAACGGGTCAGGCGTTGCCATGGCGCCCTATCTGGGCTGGCGGGTCGCTCAGAAAATCCTCGGCACGGACCAGGGAGTGACGGGGTTCGATCCCGCACCCTTCGCGGCGCAACCGCTCTATGGCGGAAACCCCTGGTTCCTGAGCGTGGTGGAGCAATGGATGCGTTTGAAGGACCGGCAGGCGGGGGTCAGACCGGTGCGTTGGCAGTAATGGTTGCGCCTGTCGGCGCCCACTGGTGCATCACGCCTGCAAGCAGGCTTTGGATGCACCCTACGCGGCGCGAACTCAGATCTTGCACGCCTGCTTGAAGTGGCCACGTGCCTTGCCGGTGCCCTTCATGCCGAACTCCGCGATCTTCGCACCATTGCGGCCGGTCAGCTCGATGCGGCTGCCATTGCGGAACTCCTCCAGCACAAAGTCGGACACATGGAAGCGCCCGACAAAGGTCTGTTCATACCGACATAGTGCCCGTCTATGGCATGGCGGCCCGTGCGCCCGTCTGGCAGCTCGATCCAGATCATCATTGAATCGCTTTGGTCGTCCGCGTTCTTCATGCCGTTGAACGGCCCGCCACTGAGCGTGAAGAAGAACCGGGGATCGTTGCGCCGGCAGGTGATCTGCAACATGACAACGCCGCTCTGGATGCGCGACCAGGCACCACGGTTGTCCTCGCCGCTCTGCCATGCGGCCATGGCTCCAGTGGCGGCCATCATACCGGCTGCCAGCAGGGCACCGGCCAAAATACACCTCAGCATCGAAACTCTCCTCGTCATCAATAGCTCTGTTCAATCTTCGGGCCGACCGCCGCTAACGCGCGCCGCATCAGTGGAGGCTTGCAGCGAACGGCCACGTGCGCATGATACCGCCAATCATGTCGCAGGAGAACGCCCATGCCCGCCATCGCCAACTGGTCCTACCCCACTGCCATCCGCTTTGGCGCGGGGCGCATAGCGGAGATTACCGAGGCCTGCGCCGCCGTCGGTATCACAAAGCCGTTGTTGGTAACCGATCGCGGGTTGGCCGGGCTCGACATCACCACACGCACGCTGGATCTGCTTGAGGCCGCGGGCCTCGGTAGGGCGATCTTCTCCGATGTCGACCCGAACCCCACGGGCGAGAACATGCACGCAGGCATCGAGGCCTTCAAATCTGGCGGGCATGACGGGGTGGTGGCGTTCGGCGGCGGCTCGGGCCTCGACCTCGCCAAGATGGTGGCCTTCATGGCCGATCAGACCCGGCCTGTCTGGGACTTCGAGGACATCGGCGATTGGTGGACGCGGGCCGATGCCGACGCGATCTATCCGAACTTGGCTGTGCCAACGACGGCGGGAACAGGCTCGGAGGTAGGTCGGGCGTCTGTCCTGACCAACGCCGATCTCGGCGAGAAGAAGATCATCTTCCACCCGAAGGTGCTGCCCTCGGTCGTCATCGCGGATCCAGAACTGACGGTAAGCATGCCCAGGGCGATCACGGCGGGCACAGGCATGGACGCGTTCGCGCACTGTCTCGAGGCTTATTGTTCACCGCATTACCACCCCATGTCCCAGGGCGTCGCGCTGGAGGGGATGCGATTGGTGAAGGACAATTTGCCTCGCGCCTGTGCGGAGCCCGGTGACCTGGATGCCCGCGCGCACATGATGTCGGCGGCGATGATGGGGGCTGTGGCGTTCCAGAAGGGCTTGGGGGCGATCCACTCGATCTCGCATCCCATCGGCGTGCACCATCACACCCATCATGGGACCACGAATGCAGTGGTGATGCAGGCGGTGCTGCGGTTCAATCGGTCGGCGATAGAGGAGCGACTGGCGCAGGCTTCGGCCTATCTCGGGATCGAAGGCGGGTTTGACGGATTTCACGCCTATGTCGGCGATCTGAACCGGGAGCTGGGGATCCCGAAGAACCTCGCAGCGCTGGGCGTGACAAACCCAGATCCGGAACTGATCCTCGACGGCGCGCTCAAGGACCCGTCCTGCGGCGGCAATCCTGTGGAGATGACGGCGGAAAATACCCGCGCATTGATCGACGAACTGATCGCCGAGTAGGGTGCATCCTGCGTCGTGCTTGTCACGACGAAATGCGCCGCCGGGTCTCGAAGGGACAAGTCAGCGCAGGCTGAGCAACTGCTGATGCAAGGCCTCCGGCAGCGTTACGCCATCGCGCTCTGCGGCCTCCCGGGCTGTTCGTCTGCGCTCCCCGGGCAGGCGTGTACCGGGTTGGGCGAGGATCTCTCGGATCAGGGTCTCCAACCTGTCACCGAAAGCACCGGACGAAAGCGGTCCAGGGTCAACGCCGATCAGGAGAGCCCCCACCCGTGGAGCAGGCCCTTCGGCGTCGAAGAAAGAGGCCGCCTCGAACCCGAAGCATGAGGCCGACAAGGCGGCGGCCAGGATCTCGACCATCAGGACGAGTTGTGCGCCTTTGGCATCTCCCATCGGGGCAAGCGAGCCGCCCAAGGCCGCCTTGGCATCCGTGGTCGGATTGCCGTCGGCGTCGAAGGCCCAGCCATCCTCGATGTCCGTTCCGGCCTGAGCAGCGACGTTGATCTTGCCGCGCGCGACCTTGGAGAGGCTCATGTCAATGACCAGGGGCGCGCGCCCGTCGCGGGGAGCGGCAAACCCGATTGGATTGGTGCCGAACACGCCCTTGGTGCCACCCCAGGGTGCGATCGCGTGGGGCGTGTTGCCCATGGAGATTGCAACGAACCCGGCCTCGGCCAGCGGTTCGACATGGTGGGCAACGACGCCGGAGTGGTGGGAGTTGCGGATCGAGACCGCCGCCACGGGTGTCTCCACCAGCATCTTCTTCAGAACACCCTGCGCCATGATCAGCGCGGGATAAGCGAACCCGTCCTTGGCATCGACTAAGGCTGCAGATGGACCCAGCCGCGTCAACTCAGGTACGGCACGACCATCAGCCTTGCCGGATGCTGCCTGTGCGGCATAGGAAGGCACTCGCGAAGCGCCATGCCCCTTCTGCCCATCCGCCTCGGCGCGAACCAGAGCTGCCGCGATGCTGCCGGCGACAGTTGGCGAGCAATCCCTTGCAAGGAAGATCTCGACGATCAGCTGCCGCAGCTCGTCCAGCGACATTCGGATCTGGCTCATGGATCCCCCATAGTGTGCCCGCATTAGTGGTCCGCCGCGCGCGGGGTGGGTGGGATGGCGCTCCCCATCGAGCCACGAAGGTCTCACCAGGGAGCGCGCGGCGGAAACAGCCTACTCGGCCGCGACCGCGTCTTTCTTGAGGCAGCGGCGGCCCAGCAGTTCCGCGATCTGCACTGCGTTCAGAGCCGCCCCCTTGCGCAGGTTGTCCGAGACACACCAAAGCTGGATCCCGTTTTCCACCGTGATGTCGTCACGGACGCGGGAGATGTAGGTCGCGTACTCCCCGACACATTCGATCGGTGTGACGTAACCACCGTCCTCGCGCTTATCGACGACCATGATGCCAGGGCTCTCGCGCAGCAGCTCGCGCGCCTCGTCCGCGGGCAGTGGATCCTCGAACTCGATATTGATCGATTCCGCATGGCCCACAAATGTCGGCACCCGCACGCAGGTCGCCGCCACTTTGATCGAGCGGTCGACGATTTTCTTGGTCTCGACCACCATCTTCCACTCTTCCTTGGTGGACCCGTCATCGAGGAACTTGTCGATATGCGGGATGACGTTGAAGGCGATCTGTTTCTGG
>JBCDID010000121.1:0-9051 GCA_038749355.1 Pseudomonadota bacterium
CGCTTACTTCCGGCTGGGCTCCTACGCGGCGGCCGAGCTTTACTTCAAGCAGGTCCTCGACGATCCGGGTACGCCGGATCAGGTCCGGGCCAATGTGCAACCCTTCCTCGACGAGATCGGCGGACGGACAGAGCGCAGCCAGTTTGCGGCGCTCGCCACGATCGGGATCACTCACGCGACCAATGCGACGCAGGGGCCGAGCAGTGACCAGGTGCTCGTGAACCTCGCGGGCACGCCGCAGCTCTTCAACCTCACCTCCGGGCAGGCCGAAGATGACACGGGCCTTCGCGTGATCCTGAACCTCACGCACATCTACGATCTGCAGAAGGCGAACGACGACTTCTGGCGCACGGACATCAACCTGTTCGGGCTGAAGTACTTCGATAGCTCCGAGGGCGATATCGGTCTGACACGTGTTCGCACCGGCCCACGCCTCTCGCTGAACGAACAGCAGTTCGGGCCGAAATTGCGCCCTTATATCGAGGCCCAGTACCTCACATCCGAGAGCCGCGGATTGTTTGCATCCTTCGGGACCGGCCTGGAGTTCTCGGACACGTTGTCCCCGGAATTCTCGGTCTTCTCGGATATCGGGCTGAGGTACCGGAACTACTTCCGGACCGAGTTCACGGACGAGGACAACTACTCGTTCTACTCCGCCGGCGGCTTCGCGTGGATCCCGGATCGCGACGTGGTGCTACGGTTCACAGCGCTTTCCGAGTACGACTCTGCGGACGGCGATCAGAACTCGAACGCTGAATTCGGGCTCAGGGTCTCGGGCGAATACCAATACGATTCAGGCATCGATTGGGTCGATCGCAAATGGTCCACCAGCGGCTATCTGGAAGGGCGTTACCGTCTCTATGACGACCCCGACCCCATCGTCGATCCAACCACGACCCGCGAAGACTTCGATATCCGCAGCGGAATTCGCCAAGTTTTCGCCCTGAAGAACGGGTTTGGTATCCAATTGGACGTCGACGCATTGATGCGGGAATCGAACATTGTGAACTTCGAACTCGACAATGTGAGTACGACGCTTTCGTTGCAGTACAGGATGTAAGAGGTATTTGGTCATGACACGGTCCAGCGAACGCATTTCAACCAAGGGCCGCGCAGTGTCCGGCAAGGCGCGTGCAAAGGCCTTGCGACGCGCATTGATGCTCAGCACGGTGATGCTGCTGCCGACCCAGGCCTTTGGCGAGATTGGGACGGTCGCGGCGGTGAACCGCGATCTCGACGGAACACCCCCATCGGCCACGCGCCGCGCGCTGACGCTCGGCAACAATGTCGTGCAGGAGGAACTGATCCAGACCTCGCCCATCGGGTCGGGCCAGCTCATGTTCCTGGACCAGACGACGCTGACGGTCGCGCCGAACTCGGACATCGTGCTGGACGAATATGTCTATGACCCGAACCAGCAGACCGGTGAGATCGCGATCTCCCTGACCAAGGGCGCTCTTCGCTTCATCGGCGGGCGCATCTCGAAGCAGCGAGACGCCATCGTGCGCACACCCACCGCGACCGTTGGTATCCGTGGCGGCCTGACCGTGATCCAGGTGGCCGATGACGGGGCAACCAATGTCATCCACCTCGCGGGCGAGAACACGTCCGTCACGGACAAAGGCGGTAAGAAAGTCAATCTCAGCCGCCCGAACGCCTCGGCCAACAGCTCCGAGGGTGGCGGGGTCGAATACCAGGGCATCGTGGATGCCGAGGGGCTGGAGCAGGTCTATTCCAGCTTTGAAGGCTCCGGCGATGGCGGCAGCGACTCGCTGAGCCCACAGGGCAGCCGAAGCTCCGGCGGCGGGCAGCAGCAAGCCGGCGGCAACCAGCAGCAGAGCGGTGGCGAGCAGCAGGAAGGCAACCTCGAGGCTTTCCTGGACGAACAGCTTGGCGACGTCGCGGAACTAAACTCCGACTCCGAAGGTGCGGCAGAGACACAGCCGGTTTCGACCAGCGGTGAAGCGCCTGTGGCCGAATCCGAGGAGCAGGTGGATACCGCCGGGAGCACCACGGAGGTCATCGACACTGGCAGCGGCTCCGGCAGTTCGGACGATGATCCCGAGGAGAATGTCGACACGGGCAATCCGGTGGTCGTGGTCGATCCTCCGGTGGAGCCGCCAGTTGAACCTCCGGTGGTCATCAATCCCGATACCCCGGTGGTCGACCCGAATCCGCTGCGGACGGACACGGACCTGACAGGCGGCTTCGTCTCGCCGACCACAGGCGCGATCACCTTTGATCAGGTCGAGCGCGGCTCGCTTATCGGCACTTCTGGCTCAGAGACCATTGTGATACCGGTGCCCGAGAGCCCGGGCGATTTCGTGAGCTCGGCCGGAGGAAACACCGGCTTCTTCTCATTCCCCTTCCCATCAGACTCAGGTGTCCCGGGCGGCAGCTCGACAACTTTGGGCGACCTGCAGGGATCGGGCTTCTCTGACCTGGACGAAGACTTCCACTTCTACGCGGTCAGCACTGACCCCGCACAGAACAACAACTTTGTCGAACTTGGCGCGGTGCTGTTCGGCAACCCGACGCCTGGCCAGAACGCCTTCGTCGAGGACCCAGGGCTCGCCAACCCGACCAGCAACGTGGTCGAGAGCTACATTCTGGGCGATGACCTAGCCGATGCGACCGGCACCAGCGAGGACGAAGCGATCCGGATCATCAACAACTCGGGCGAGGACCGCTTCCCGAACCCTTCAAATCAAGGCACGACCACGGCAGGCGCCTCGCGGGTCCTGGCCACCGATTTCCGTATCACGGACCGAGGCAACGGGCAGACGGACACGGAGTTCTTCGTACTTGCAGACGCCCTGTTCCAGGACAGTGGCGGCGACGGGCTGCGCTTTGGCACCACGGTGCTTGGAATCGACGGGTTTGGCGATCAGGTCGAGATCTTCGAAGATAGCGTCGGAACTTTCGAGGACGCGGATGGCAACACGGTGTTCGGCAGCAATGGCCAGTACATCGGTCTGACCTCGGCTGCTCGCCCGGGCCCGGGCCAGCCGTTCACCGCCTCGAACACGGGCGTGAACCGTACACTTGGAGATGCGGGCACGCCTGCAGACGACTTCGCGGTTGTGGCCATTCGCAACCCACTGTCGCTGGACGTCGTGGACAACCCGCTCGCTCTGGCAGCCAGCGGGGACAATGCCGTCACGCGCGCCACGGGCGCGGCGCAGTTGGAAGGTTTCACCAGCGGCATCGCGATCTGCGAGATCGGGGTGATCTGCGGACGAGACCGTGACGGAGATGGGACGGGCGACCGAACCTACGGCGTGCGCGGCTCCGCCGAGGTTTCGTTCAACGACGGCAACGCAAACTCGATCGACGACAACTCGGTCAATGTACTCATCAGCGTCGGCACGGATAACAACGCGTCGAGTACAGCGCTGGACAATGGCGGGGTCACCTTAATCTCGGCCTCTGGGCCGGATGCGACGAACGCTTATGTCAGCGACAAGGAGTTCGGCGGGCTCCACCGCTCGGCTGGCCAGAACACGGGCTCCATTGTGGTGGGCACATCCTCACAGGACGGGGCCTTCGGTTTTGCCACGTTTGACCAGATCAACTTCAGCCAGCTCGGGCTGCCGCAGGATCCGACCTTCCTGCGCTGGGGCACGTGGAGTGCTGTTTACGAAGTCGACCCCAACCGCGAGGACGCGGTCACGGCAGGCTTCTTCGTGCTTGGCGCGCCGACGGACGCGACGCTCCTGCCGTTTCAGGGCCTGGCCGAGTTCAGTGGCGACACGATCGGCACGCGGACAGACCTGTCGGGCAACCGCAATGTCGTGACGGGCGATTTCACCCTGGCCTATGATTTCGGGGCAGCGGAAGGCCTGATCGACCTGAGCATCGGCGAATTCGCGTTCAACGGTGTCCAGACCTTCGAGGGAAACAACCTCGACGAGTACCAGTTCGAAGACGTTGGCAACGACCTCCTGTTCGGGGAAGGCCGGTTCTTCGACGGTGATGGCTCAGGTTTCGCCGCAACCGCCGGCAGCTTCGGCATTGTCAGCGATGCATCTCAGGTGCAGGTGGAAGGCGTGTTCGGTGCGGAGCAACCGAACTTCGACCCGAACGGATCGCTCTTCTACGGGGCCGAGGCCTCGGGCAGCTTCTTTGCGGACGATACCGGGTTCGTGCCCTTTGGCGATACGTTCGCGTCCGCCGGCCTGCGTGAGGGCACGGGCTTCGGTTTCGCGACGGATGCAGAGACCGTCACGATCACAGTGCCCACGGACGACGCTGACTTCATCACGCCGGACGGCTCGAACGAAGGCCTCTTCGCGTTCGGGGATGAGATCGGCCTGGGCTCGCCCACGGGCTTCCCGCAAGGGTCCTCGACCACGTTGGGCAATCTGAACGGGTTCGGATTCTCGGATCTGGACGAGAACTTCCACGCCTACTTCGTCGAGAATTCGGATGATCCGACGAATACCCTGGGCGGGCAGTTCGTCTTCGGCGTTCCCAATGAATTCCAGGCCTCGCTGCCGACTGTGGCGGCAATCAGTAACTTCCCTGCGGCCAACATCCTCACCCCGCTTGAGGTCGGTCCAAATCTGGTGGACGGACCGAACGGTGGCGGCGGCATCTCGCAGGCCTTCCTCCTGTCCAATACCGATGAGGGGCGCTTCAGCCACTTCAGCCACGCCCAACCTAGCAATGGCGGTCGTATCGGGGGAGCCTCGTTCACCAGCGGAATTGCCGAAAACGGGGCGTTCTCGCAGGAGCTTACGGTCTTTGCCGGCCGACTGTTCAATGACGGCAATGGCGGCTTGAGGTTCGGATTGCCTGGCTTCTCGACAGATACGCGGGCTCAGGTCAACCCCTCCTCTACCACCTTCAATATCGGCGTCGCGGAGGACATCAACGGGGACACCGTGTTCGGAGAGACGGACCTGCGCTTCGTTGCGTCCTCGGTGGTGCGGGATGATCCGCAGAGTGACTTCAACTTTGTCCGGCCGCAGACAACGCTGAGCAACAACTCTGTGGTAGATGCAGACGCGATCCTGAACGTTGCGACAATCCAGGAGAACAACTCCCTGGTGATCAACGAGCCGTTCGCCAATGCGCTCAGCCCATCCAGTGCAACGGTGGCGGCGAGCGCAATCACAGGTCAACCGGCCGTGCCGATCCTGACCGGCTTTGCAACAGGGCTTGTGCAATGCGGCTCGAGCAATTGCGGGGACTTGCGGCCAAGCGGCGTGGGGCTCACGGGCTCGTACTCGGTGTCTGGTTCGGCCAATTTCACCTTCGATGGCAACGACCAGACAACCGACGACTCCAATGGCCTCGTTGCCGCATTCTTGCTGAACTCGGACGAACTCGACAATGCCGCGGCGGGACCAAATGGGGCGACCTCCTATCAGTTCACGACCACGGATGACACGACCTTCGCGGCCAATGACGTGACCTTCGCGGGCACGGGCACGGGTGCCAATGGCGGGATCGTCACGAACGGCAACATCGCCTCGGATGCGAACTTCGCCTTTGCGTCTGCGGGAGTGATCCAGGGACCGGCAAACGCCCCGACGGGTGCGTTGCAGGATGCGGGTCTCTTGCGGGCGAACGCCCCGGAGCCGGACTTCATGAGCTGGGGGATCTGGAACGCAAGCTTCGAGCAGACCGAGATCGGGCAAGCATCAACCCGCCGCGATATCCTGTCCACGGGCTTCTTTGTCGCCGGCGCTCCGGTCGATCCGAGCCAGATCCCGCAAACCGGGACCGCGCAGTATGACGGGATCGCGGTGGCCCAGCGCCAGGATCTGAACCTCAACAGCGTCCAGGCGGTTGGCGGTCTCAGCCAGGTGAACTACGACTTCGGCACGGGCGAAGGCTTCCTGACACTTGTGCTGGATCAGGTTGGCAACCCCGGGGTTGCGGAGATTTCGGTCTCTGGCATCCCGGTCTTCGATGGCGACGCACCGGACATCTATAGCGGCTTCCAGTCCGGCGCTGTCGAAGTGATCGCGGATGGCCAGTTCTACGCGACATCGACGGATCCTGTCGGGGCCACAGGCGGCACCTTCCAGATCAACGACTCGACGGAGAGCATTCGCTACGACGGCGTCTACGCGGCAGACCGTACCAACTGATCTTGGGATGGCGGGGCTCCGGCCCCGCCGAACGCCCCCTCAACCGCTGTTGCGGGCGACCGCAAGCTCCCGGGTGGTACGCTCCAGCCGCTCGGCCAGCACCTTGACGAACTCCAGCGCGATGTCGGGGAACTCCTTGAGCATGTCGAGGATCGTCTTGCGCTTCAGGCGCAGCACCCGCAGGTCGGTCTTGGCGGCAATCGCGGTCGAGCGCGGCTGATCGCACAACACGGCCATCTCACCGAAGATCTGGCGCGGACCCAGTACCGCCACCGAGATCTCACCACTCGGCGTCGGGATCAGCACGTCGACCTCGCCATCGAGAATGATGTAGGCGGAGTCGCCCTCGTCGCCCTGTTCGAACAGGCGTTCCTCGGGCCGGTAGGTCAAGTCCTCGCCCATCAGGGCGAAAAGCTTCAGCCGCTTCGGATCGACATTCCGGAAGACCGGGATCTCGGACATGGTGTCGACGGCGTCATTCAGGCTCATACCGGCTTCCTCTCAAGTCACCCGTCATCTGCCCGTATCTCGGGCTTGGTGCAAGTGACGTTACCATTGTCCGAGATCCGGATGACCAGATCGGCGCCCGTGACGGCCTCCTCCTCGTTGGCAGCATAGAGGACCGTGGTCTCGGGCAGCTCGGCGCGGACGGCTGCGCGGAGCGTCGTGTCGTCCTCGTTGCCCGTGGCGCCGATGCTATCGAGGATCAGGAGGTTCGGGCGCTTGATCAGGCCACGAGCAAGACCGATGCGCCGGCGCGCCGTCGAACTCAGCCCGCTGCCGGAGCCAAGCTCCGCCGACAGGCCGAGCCGGATCAGGTCATCGCGGAGCCCCGCCTCGATGAGCGCATGCTCCATCTGGCTTTCCAGCCGCTTCCAGGCGGACTTCCGGTCATATCGGCGTTGGCCGTGCAGGATGTTGCCCGAAACCGTACGGGCGGGGCTGAACCGATCCTGGTCGAAGGTGACGAAGTCGTCCCGGCCCTCGAGCAGTTTGCGGACCTTGTGGCGGTATTCCAGCAGCTCCTCGCCCCGGCGCTTGCCCATCACGTCCAGGCGATCCCGTGTCGGAATGAAACCGAAGGCGAGGCCGATGAGCTGGCCATGCTGTTCCTTGGGCAGCAGCGACAGTTCCTTGCCACCATGGGCCACGACCATCTCGTGCGCCGCCATGATGTCCGGTTTGGGGAACCCGGTGAAGCCGTCCAGCACCGAACTGTCCTCGTCCAGCGCGTCAATCAGTTCGCTGAACTCGGTCGCGATTCCCCAGCCGATCTCGACCATCAGGTCCCTGGCGCCCGCCTCCTCGAGGATCTGCATCACGGCGGCATCATTCACATAGTCGGAGCTCTGCGCGCGGGCCTTCACAGGCGAGCCGTAGAACAGGTTGTCCATCAGACGGGCGTTGCTGTTCAGCTTGTCGGGATCCCAGGCCTCGACCACGTCCGAGAGGTCTTCGCCCGAGTCAAAGAGGTGCTTGCGAGCGTTGAGGATGCGATCATCCCATTCGGCGGCGCGGGCTGCGTCCAGCCGCATATCCAGCGCGCTGGAGTAGAGATCGCCCGAGAGGCCCACCAGCTCGATCAGCTCCAGGAGGCGCGTGTCCAGGCTCTCGGGCCCATCGACGCCCGCCAACGCATAGTCGACCCAGTCGCCCCGCGGATTGCCGGTGGAGTTTCCGGTGAGCTGCGCCTCGCGGAACATCTCCGCCAGTTCCGCATCCTCCTGATCCGCAAGTTCCGGCATCCCCCGGAACAAGCCATAAAGCAGGTTCTCCCGCATGGACCGCGCAACAATCCCCGGCTCGGAGCCGACATAGGCCACCGTTCCGCCAAGCCGCGGCAGGGTTGCGTCCAGCAGGGAGGACCCGTCCATGGTTACACGACCAAGGACGGGGGCCTGAATGCCTGCCGTGATCTTCAGCAACGCCTCCCGCGCGCCGCTGCCCCCGCCGGTGACGGCAACCATGGTGCCTTGCGGGATCTCGACCTCGGCCAGTGTCAGCCCGCCGGTGCCCGGCCCGCCCTCGACCGCATTCAGCTCCAGCGTGCCCTTGAGCGGTTCGGCATCGGCCTGCGCCGCATAGATGCGCTCGGCCTCCAGCACGTCGTCACCGGAGAACGCCTCGACCACGAAGACATAGCGGGAGTTGAAGTCGGTCCACCGCTGCAGATAGTTCAGCACAGCCTTCCACGGAGCGGCCACATCCTTGTAGGCGGCCAGCACCGCGACTAGCGAGCCGAAGTCCAGATCGCCCTTGATCACCAGATACCCGCCCATGGAATAGAAGAAGAAGGGCGTGAGCTGGTTCAGGAAGTTGTTGATGAACTTGATCGTGAACTTGCGCTTGAAGAGCTGCAGGCGGATGACCGTGTTCTCGTAAAGCCGCCCGCCGACCTGCGCCATGTGCCAGCGCGCGGTGTCGTTGGTGTGGACGTCCGAGATCACGTTGACCGTCTCGCCGATCGTGTCGGCCAGCTTGCGCGTGTTGCCTGCGCGCGCCTTGTTGAGGCGCACGATCTTCTTCTGGAGTTTGGGGATCAGCCACGCCTGGAACGGGTAGAGGCAGATGGCCGCCAGACCGAGAGCCCAGTCCTGAATGAAGATGAAGGTCATGTAGACGCACAAAAGTCCGCCCTGGTAGACGGGCGTGTCGAGCACCTCGCCGTAGAACCCGCCAAGCGGCTCGATCTCGCCGAGGATAGACTGGATCACCTCGCCCGACTTGGTCTGGCGGAACCGCGCCATTCGAAACAGCATCACGCGTTCGAACAGCATGTAGCGCATGCGGCGCAGCATCCGCTCGCCCGTCATGCCGACCTGCACGTTCTTCAGCCACTTCAGCCCGTTGATCGCAATCACCAGGAACAAGAACAACGCGCAGAGGAGCAGCAGATACGGCACCTGCTCGAACTCGAAGCCGAAGATGTCGACCGGGAAATCGGTCCCCG
>JBCDID010000122.1:0-9020 GCA_038749355.1 Pseudomonadota bacterium
AACTGCTGAATGGAACGAATATGTCAGAGAATTCCGACGCAAGACTGTATCTTTTGTTACCACCGCGCTTCGAGCCGGAGGAGATGGGTGCGCTGCTGCCACGCATCCTGGTAGAGGTTTCGGTGGCATGCGTGCGACTCGATCTCGGTCCCGCCCCGGAAGAGGACTGGATCCGCGCCGCCAATCACCTGATCGGGCCCTGCCATGCCGCGGATATTGCACTGGTCGTGACCGATCATTACCGGCTGGCGGAGGATCTGGGCCTGGACGGCGTGCATCTTGCAAACTCCCGCACCCCTGTGCGCGAGGTGAGGAAGGCGCTGGGAAATGACCGGATCGTGGGCGCATGGGCCGGGACATCCAAACACCAGGGCATGGTCCTGGCCGAGGCAGGCGCCGACTATGTGAGCCTCGGCCCCATCGGCGACACAGGCGCGTTGGGCGATGAGGGGCGAGCGGAGGATGATCTCTTCGCCTGGTGGGCCGAGATGATCGAGACGCCAGTGGTCGCCGAGGGCGGCGTGACCGCAGAGGACGCCGCCCGCCTGTCGCCGCACACGGACTTCGTGGTCCCCTCGCTGGACATCTGGGCCGACACGGATGCGATCATCCCTGCGTTGCAGGCCTATGCGAAGGCGCTGACCTGACCGCACGCTCCTTGCGTCCCTCGCGCAACCTCTTTTGCCCGCACTCGCGCTTTGGTAGACTTCGAAAATTCCAAACGTGGACGGTTTCTTAAGGGGGTTTCCCATGTCCGAACTCATCGGCAATGCCGGCCTGACAGGAATTTTCCTGATCGATATCGGAGTCGGCCTGATTTTCGCAGTGCTTACCTTCAGCCTGATCGCAACCGCCTTGCAGGAGGCGATTGCGGGGCTTCTGAACTATCGCGGCGAACACCTGCGCACCGGGATCATCCGGTTGGTGGCAGATGACGGCTTTGGTCGCCAGCTGCTTGAACATCCGGCTATCCGGGGGCTGAAGGGTCCGAAGAACCTTGTGCAGCGCGTGTTGCAGCCGCTCTTCATCTGGACCGGCGGCGCGCGTGATCCTGAGCGCATGCCTTCCTCGATTCCCAAGGACACCTTTGCCCGGGCCCTCATGGAAAGCCTGATTGCCCGCAAGAACGGCTTGGAGGAAAAGCTCTACGGTGCCGCGCACAGGATCGACGCGGCCACGGCGACCGCCGAGACGGTGATCGACAACCTGGCCATTGACAAGCGCCTGCGCGAACGGCTGAAGCAGATCGTCTCGCAGGTGGATTTCACCGAGCTGGCGGAGGGGCTGACCGCCACTGTGGACGGCACGATCGACAAGGCCCGCCGCGCGACCGCCAAGGCCGTGCAGGAGACCATCGCACAGCTCGAGACCGAGCTTGCCCGCTGGTTCGACGACAGCATGGACCGTGTCACGGGCTGGTATGTCCGCCGCGCCAAGACGATGCTCTTTGCCATCGGCTTCGTGATGGTCGCGGGCACCGGTTTCGACATCATCGGCTATGGCAAGCAGTTGGCGCAGGATGACGCGCTGCGCAGTGCGATCCTGGCCGAGGCCAAGGCGACGGCGTCGACCGGCACGGTGGGCGCGTTCTCTGTGGATGCTGACACGATCAACACCACCGCGCTGAAGGCCCGGGAGAAGCAGGCGCAAGATCTGGCCCTGACTGAGGCTGAAGAACGCGCCATCGCAACCGTGGAGCAGTTTGGCGCCGATAAGGAAAACCTCACGCCCGAAGAGGCCGAGGCCGCGGCCGAAGCACTCCGTGGGGTCATGGACGCGTTGAAGACCACCGCCAATGACGGTGTCATCACCATCAACCAGACCTTCGCCGAACGCGGCGTGGCGCTGACCCAGCCCATCTGGGTAATTTGGAAGGACCTCTGGGCACTAGCGCAACTGCTCCTGAGCGCGCTGATCATCGGCCTCGGGTGCACCATGGGCGGGCAGTTTTGGTTCGACTTGCTGAAGTCGGTGCTGAAGGTCCGGGCGGGCGCCTCGGGCCTGAACACGGATCTGGAGAAGATCGCGCGGAACCTCTCGGGCCCGGCCGAGAAGGCCTGACCCGGCCAACGCCACGAAGAACAGGCGACGGATCGCTAACCCCGCTGCGTTAGGCTACGCATCGGGGTTAGTTCTTTGGGAGAGGGTATGACCGTCAGCCGCGCTACCAATGCCGCGATCCGGTTCGGCTACGGCTTCCACCCGGATCAGTCGGCGCCACGCGGTCCCGAGGACCTGCTGCTCTCGTTGGATCGCGCCGCCGCTGCACCGCTTCTCTTCCCTGTCACGCCACGCGCCGAGCGCCGCGAACATGTGGCCGAGCTCTTCCGCCTCCGCCGCGCCAAGGCCTCACAGGACGACGTCCGCGCCCAGCGCAAGAAACTCCGCCAGATGACCATACGCGACGGGGCCCAGTCGCTCTACCAGCGCGCGCTCTCACCGCACGGGTTCTTTGAGCGGCTCGTCGGCTTCTGGACAGACCACTTCGCCGTCGGCGCGAAGAACGCGGGCCAGGGCGTCTTGATCCCCGACTTCGAACCGACAGCACTCCGCCCCCACCTGTTGGGAAGCTTCGGCGATCTTCTCGTGGCAGTGGTTCAGCACCCGGCCATGCTCTCCTACCTGGATCAGGTCGAGAGCGTCGGGCCGAACTCCCGCATGGGCAAACGCACGGGCAAGGGGCTGAACGAGAACCTCGCCCGTGAGGTGCTGGAACTCCACACGATGGGTGTCAGTGCCGCCTACACGCAGGAGGATGTGCGCGGTCTTGCGGGCCTGCTGACCGGCTATGGCGTCGATCGGCGCAAACTGGCCTTTGGCTTCTTCGACCGGAGAGCAGAACCCGGGAGCCATCGCATTCTCGGACGCACCTATGGTGGCAGGCCCTCCAAGACCCATGCCGAGACCTTCCTGCGCGAGCTCGCCGAACATCCGGACACGGCACGCCATATCGCGCGCAAGCTCGCGGTGCACTTCGTGGCGGACACTCCCGATCCCGGGCATGTCGCGCATATCGAACGAACCTGGGTCCGCAACCGGGGCAACCTTCCCGCCGTCTACCAGGCACTGGTCGAACACCAAGCCGCCTGGGGGCCATTCGGGCAGAAGGTGAAACGTCCGCAGGACCTGCTGATCTCGACACTGCGCGCCATTGCGTTGATGCCCGACAGGGCGCGCGAGATGGGGATGCGTGGAAACCTTCGCATTGCAAAGGCGCTGCGCAACCTCAACCAGCCGCTTTACCGGCCGCCGGGACCACAGGGCTGGCCCGAGGAGGCGGAAGCCTGGATCACCCCGCAGGGGCTTGCCGGCAGGCTGGAATTTGCAGGACAGGTCGGGCAGTTGCTGGCCAAGCGCTCGGCGCTGGACCCCCGCCGGTTCGCCGAGACCATGTTGCGCGATGCACTGCGCCCCTCGACGGCCTTCGCCGTGGGGGCAGCACCCGACCGGTGGGAGGGGCTCGCGCTTGCCCTCGCCTCGCCCGAGTTCAACCGTCGTTGAGGAGCCGAGCCATGACCCTCTCCCGTCGCGCGTTCCTGGGCACCGCCTGCTCCGCCGCCGCATCGCCCCTGGTCACACCAATGGTCTTCGCCGCGACGCCGGGCGAGAACCGCCTGGTGGTGATCGTGCTGCGTGGCGGGCTGGACGGGCTCGGCGCCGTGCAGCCCTATGGCGATCGGGACTTCACTGCATTGCGTCCCGGTCTGGCCACGCGTCCCGGCGATGGGCTCAGCGATCTGGACGGGTTCTTTGGGCTCGCCGATCCGTTCAGGGGGCTTCTTCCCCTGTGGCAGGCAGGCGAGTTGGGTTTCGTTCACGCCATCTCCACACCCTATCGCGACAAGCGCAGCCATTTCGACGGGCAGGACCTTCTTGAGAACGGCGGAGGTGCCACGGACGGCTCGCTGACCCGAACCCGCGACGGCTGGCTGAACCGCGCCGTGGGGTTGATCCCGGGCGCACGGGCCGAGACCGCGATGGCCGTCGGCCGCGAACACATGCTGCTGCTCGAGGGCGCGGCCCCTGCCCTTTCCTGGTCGCCCACCAACGCGCTGGCGCTGGAAGACGATGATCGCCAGCTTCTGACCGCGCTTTATTCGGGAGACCCGCTGTTTTCGGAGGCTCTGGCCGAGGCGGCGGCTCTCGCGGACGACAAGGCCGAGACGCGGCGCGAGAGCGGCGCGACGCTGGCGCGCTACACTGCCGAACGATTGAACGCCGACGCGCGTATCGCCGCCTTCTCGCTGGGCGGCTGGGACACGCACCGGCGGCAGGCCAACGCCATCCGCAACCCGGCGAAGCAACTGACCGAGGCGCTCACGACCCTGAAACAGGATCTCGGGCGCAACTGGAACCGCACGGCTGTCATCGCCATCACCGAGTTCGGGCGTACCGCGCGGGAGAACGGCTCAGGCGGCACGGATCACGGGACGGGCGGACTGATGGTGGTCTCCGGCGGGGCCGTCCAGGGCGGTCGTGTCTTCGGCGACTGGCCGGGGCTCTCCGAGCGCGACCTCTACCAGAACCGCGACCTCATGCCGACGGACGACCTGAGGCGCTGGGCCGCCTGGCCGCTGGCCGCCATGTTCGGGCTCGACCGCGCGACGCTGGAACGCACGGTCTTTCCAGGCGTGGATCTCGGACGGGAGCCCGGACTGATCCTCTGACTGGCACCAATCTGGACTCATCGAATTTGGTGGCGGGCAGCCAGATGCCCGCTCACCCTGGCTCTGACCCCTCGGATCCGGCGGAGCCTCCCATGACGCATCAGAACCACCTTGGACAGCATGTCGGCGTGCCTTTGCCGGACTGGAGCCCGCGCCCCCTGCCCCCACGCGCGCCTCTCGAGGGAAGGTATGTGCGGCTGGAAATCCAGACCGCGGCAGCCCATCTGGATGATCTGTGGGAAGCGTTCTCTGCTGACAAAACCGGGGCCGACTGGACCTACCGCTTCTTCGGGCCGTTCGAGGACCGCGACGCGCTCCGCGACTGGATGCTGGAGGTCGAGCACAGTTCCACCCACCTCTACTACGCCTATGTGGACCTCGCGACCGGCAAGGCCGTGGGCAACGGGTCGTTCATGGCGATGGCTCCGGGTGGCGGGTCGATCGAGGTCGGCTCCATCATGTTCTCGAAAGCGCTTCAAAGGACCCGAGCTGCGACGGAGGCGATCTACCTGCACTTGAAGTGGGCCTTCGATGCGGGTTATCGGCGGTTCGAGTGGACCTGCGATCCGTTGAACGCGGCGTCCATGGGCGCAGCGGAGAGGTTCGGGTTCTCGTTCGAGGCGATTTTCCGGCAGGCCTATGTGTCCAAGGGGCGCAGCCGCGACAAGGCGACGTTCTCGGTGATCGACGCGGAGTGGCCTGCGCTGCGGGAGGCGTTCGAGACCTGGCTGTCGCCAGAGAACTTTGATGCGGACGGACAACAGCGGCAAAGCCTGAGGGCGTTGACGGCACCGCTCGTCTCCACGCAGACGGAGCCCTCGGATCGCGGATTACGCAACGATCTCAACCAATCCATCGACGTCGACGTCCCCGGGTGGAGCCCGTGTCCCCGCCCAACGCGGGAGACGCTCACCGGGCGCTATTGCCGTTTGGAACCACTGGCGCTGGAACATGCGCCCGCGCTCCATGCCGCGCATCAGGCGAACACCGATGGCTCGAACTGGACTTACCTACCGGAAGGCCCGTTCGAGAGCGAGGCCGCCTATGCAGATTGGGTGCGCGCGGCCGCCATCAGCCCCGACCCACTGCACTACACGATCATCACCGAAAGAGGCCCCGTGGGCACGGCATCGCTGATGCGCACGGCCCCGGCGGCGGGGTCGATCGAGGTCGGCTACATCACCTTCTCGCCGCTCCTGCAACGGACCCGCGCCTCAACCGAGGCCATGTTCCTGATGATGCAATGGGCTTTTGACGCGGGCTACCGGCGGTATGAGTGGAAGTGCAATGCGCTGAACGTACCATCCCGCCGTGCGGCGCAACGGCTGGGTTTCAGCTATGAGGGCGTCTTCCGGAACGCACTGGTGACCCGCGGGCAGAACCGCGACACGGCGTGGTTCGGGATCGTCGATAGCGAGTGGCCCGCCTTGCGCACGGCATTCGAGACCTGGTTGGATCCCGCGAATTTCGACGCGGACGGGCGGCAGAAGCAGAGCCTCGGCGCATTGACCAGGCCGCTCCGGGTTGCCGGGGACCCGACGCTTTCATAAGTACCCGAGCGAGAGACGGAGGATCCCCGATGCCCGATGCCCGCCCTGAAGTGCTCGACTTTCTGCTGAACCGGCGCTCGCGCCCTGCCAAGACGTTGGGGCCCGAGGCGCCGGACCGGGCGATGCTGGAGACCCTGCTGACGGCAGCTTCGCGCACGCCCGATCATGGAAAGCTCGTGCCCTGGCGGTTCATCGTGCTGACCGACCCGGATGTGCGCAGGGACCTGGCAACCAAGGCCGAGGCCCGGATGCAGGCCATGGGTCTGGAAGCGGACAAGGTCGAGAAGAATGCGCGCGCGTTCTCCTATGGCGGCGCGATCGTGGCGGTCATTGCCTCGCCGAAGGCATCGACGAAAATCCCCGATTGGGAACAGGACATGGCCGCGGGCGGCGTCTGCCTTGCACTCCTGAACGCAGCACTCGCTGCTGGCTGGGGGGCGAACTGGCTGACGGGGCCGCTCTGTCGCGACGAGCCGTTCCTCGGCGATGCGTTCGGCTGCACCCCCGGCGAGTTCATCGCGGGCTTCCTGCATATCGGCAACGAGACCGTAACGCCTGCCGACCGGGACCGTCCGGAAATCGCGGCCATCACCGAGTGGCGCTAGGCTCATGGCGCTAATCGGCGACTTTCTGCGTGCACTGGGGCAGATCCCGGATGGCCGGTTTCTCTGGGTACTGCTGAAGGCGCTTGGGCTCACGGTGCTTCTGCTCATCGGGGCGGCGCTTGGCGCAGGCTGGCTGGCCGGCCTGATGCCCACCAGCCTCGGGACATGGCCCTGGATCGGCGAAGTCGCCCTGCCTTCCATCGGGTTGCAGGGGCTGGCCGTGGGCGGGGTGCTCTTTGCCTCCACATTCCTGATGATCCCGGTGGCGGCGATGTTCGTCGGGTTCTTCCTCGATCAGATCGCGGATGCGGTGGAGGCAAAGCACTACCCCAACCTTCCCGCACCCCGGCGCGGGACCATGCTGGGGGATATTGGCGCAGCCCTGCGCTTCACGGGCACCGTTCTGCTGGTGAACCTGCTGGCCGCGATACCCTACCTGATCTTCCTGTTCGTCTTCCCGCCGCTGACAGTCGCGATGGCTTACGGGATCAACGGCTACCTGCTTGGGCGGGAGTACTTTGAGCTGGTGGCCACACGGCACATCCCGGCAACGGAGGCCGCGGCGCTCCGGCGGAAGAACTGGGCCCGCACATGGCTGGCTGGCGTCCTGATGGCGACTCCGCTGACGATCCCCATTATGAACCTGATCGTGCCGGTTCTCGGCGTCGCCACCATCACGCACCAGTACCACCGGCTAAGCCGTGCGAAGGGCTAGTTCCTGAGGCTGATCGAGATCTCGATCAGCTCGAAGCCATCACATTGGGTGGTGGAGGAAATGTTCATTCGCACCCATTTGAGATGGTCGGAGATGGCATCTTCTGAGTGGCGCGGCGTTGCCCATCCCTGCGGGCGGCCGGTCACTGGATCGAAGTAGTCGCTGGCAGGGCGTCCACCGGGCAAGCGCGCAACGAAGACATCTCGGTTCGTCGCGTGCCGGTCGCCTCTGGGAACACCGACAACAATGGCGCCACACGCAACTGCGCCCAGCAGCTTTCCGCGTTCAGCCACGGTCTGAATGAAGAGGTAGTCACCACACCTGGGTCGATCGCCTGACGGCCAGCCTTCAACCCGGCGCCCGTTGCCCCCAACAGGCGTTACGTGCCTTTGCATGGCCAGACAGGGCAAGCGCCGCGCCCCGTTCTGTGGATAGTGAGCTGAGAAAAGGCTTTCAGCGACGTCCATGTTCGCCAGGCTCGCTGCATCCAAAGGCCGCGGCTTCGAGTGCAACGCGTCGGTGACCAATAACACAAAGCCCAGGAACCCGGCGGCAGAGCCGACGACCAGGAAACCCAGAACGCGCCACACCTGCCTAGCGCGCCGAGGGCGGGGTCAGGAACGGGATGTCATCAATGGTGAAGAGCTTCAGCAGGATGATCGCCAGCACCGCCGCGAAGACGACTACCGTGATGGCCGTGGTGATCAGGATCTTGCGCACGATCTGCGCGTCCGTGGGCGCGGAGGCAGGGGTACCCGGCACCACATCGCCCGCCTCGTGCTGGCTGACCTGCCCGAACGGCAGCACCATGAAGAACACCACCGCCCAGATCACGGCGAAGAGCACGATGGCGGAGGTGATGGTCATGCCTGCTCCAGCTCGACCAGCGTGCCGTTGAAGTCCTTGGGGTGCAGGAACAGGACGGGTTTGCCGTGGGCGCCGATCTTCGGCTCGCCGGTGCCGAGCACCCGTGCCCCATCGGCGGCCAGCCGGTCCCGCGCCGCGATGATATCGTCAACCTCGTAGCAGATGTGGTGGATGCCGCCTGCAGGTGACTTTTCCAGGAAGCCCGCGATGGGAGACCCTTCGCCCAATGGCTCCAGAAACTCGATCTTGGTGTTCGGCAGCTCGACAAAGACCACCGTTACCCCGTGATCGGGCTCTGCCTGCGGCTCGGAGACCGTCGCGCCCAAAGTGTTCCGATAGAGCGCCGACGCAGCCTCGAGATCCGGTACGGCAATGGCAACGTGGTTCAGGCGACCGATCATATGTCCCTCCGATGGCGTCGTGCGGGCTCTCTCTCTCGCTCTCTCTGTCTCTGTCTCCCTCTCTCTCTCTTTCTCTCTTTCTTTCTCTCTCTCTCTCTTTCTTTTTTCTTTCTTTCTTTCTTTCTTGCTCGCTTTCTGCCTTGTTTCCTTCTTGCCTTCCTTCCTGTCTCTCTTCCTTTGTTTCTGTACTTCTCTCTTTCTTCCATTCTTTCTAT